>JAGLRY010000028.1 GCA_023135995.1 Candidatus Aminicenantota bacterium
CCCGTCCAGCCCTTCTCACGGTTTTCTCCATCACACAATCTGATCACTCAATAACGCTATTGTGTATTCATGACATCACGGATTTGAAAATGCATCATTCTCTGCTTATGGTTTAAAACGTTTCACGTTTCACGATTGCGTATTTTGTGTGATCCAGTTCAAGTAATCTCTGGAACCCGTATGAATGGGGAGGGCAATGATCTCAGGAACCTGGTAAGAATGGAGGATTTTTATCCTCTGTTCCAGTTTCGGAAAAAGGCTGGTTTTGGTTTTGATGAACAGGATGAATTCCTGGTCATTGGCAATGCGTTCTTCCCACCAATAGAAAGACTGAACTGCCGAAGTCACAGTGACGCAGGCGGCAAGCCGCTCTTCAACGATCTTCTGTGCAATATTTTTGCCTTCTGTCTCGCTGGGGACGGTTGAGATCACTAAAAGATATTCATCCATTTGTGCTGCTCCCAAAAAAGATTTTTAGTGTTTAGGGTTGTAAGAAAATATGAGCGAAGACCTTGGCGTCCCCCATCATGTTATCGATGACACAGTACTCATTGGGTTGATGGGCTGTCTCCTCATTCTTAGACCAACAGGCGGCATCGAAATCTGACCACCGAAGGGGGCTGGCAAGTGTCCCCCCTCCGATCCCGATGGGTTTTGCTTCCTTCTTGTAGACATCTTTGATGCCTCTTTTTAGAGCGTGAACAACAGGCGCTTCAGGGGATGTTGGAGGGGCTGCCGGTGATCGCTGCTCTTTCTCCATGACGATCTTCACGTTGAATTCTTTTTCTACGCGATCCATTGCGATTTTGACCTGTTCTTCCACATCTTCTAAGCTGTAATACGGAAGGATGCGGTTATCCATGTAGAAGACATCCTCCCCGGGAATGGTGTTGATATTGGGAACATTGGGATCTTTTTTTGTGGGCTCAAAAGTGGATATCGGGGGGTCGAAGATGAGGTCTTTGTAATCGAAGGTCTGGTAGAGTTTATTCAATTCTGTCACTAAGAAGGATGCCGCTCGAAAACTATTGACTCCTTTCTCAGGAGTAGACCCGTGTGCCTGCTCTCCAAAGGTCTTGAACTTGAGCCATAGGATACTCTTCTCTGCGATCTCGATCATCGTCCCGTCTGCGTTTCCCGCATCAGGCACAACGATGAGATCTTGCTTGCGAAAAGGGTTGGAATGTTTCAATACATATGTGAGCCCCTTTTCATTTCCCATTTCCTCATCGGCGACAAGGGCAACGCCGACATCATAATTGGGTTTCAGTCCTTCCGCCTGGAGTGTTTTGATGGCGAAAAGAGAAGCCACCATATCCTGCTGGTTGTCTTCCACTCCACGGCCGAATATTTTTCCCTCTTCCACCCAGGCCTTGAAGGGATTCCCTCTCCATTTCGATAGTTCACCCGGAGGGACAACATCCATATGGCAGAGGATCCAGATGGTCTTCGCCGAATTTTTTCCTCTGTAATAGGCAAAAATATTGGGGCGGTAACCCGTATCCGCATCCAAGTCTGGCGCCTTAGCGACTGTGATGTCTTCGAATCCTGTGTTCTTGAGGAACTTAAGGAGGGCATCGGCTTTTGCGGCTTCACCCTCTCCACCGCTGGAGGGAGAAATAGCAGGAAGAGCACACAGCTGGATCTGCATGTCGATCATTTCATCACGGAAGGTGTCGATTCGGCTGGAGATCCTCT
The DNA here is from genome assembly GCA_023135995.1 of Candidatus Aminicenantota bacterium. Classification (GTDB taxonomy): domain Bacteria; phylum Acidobacteriota; class Aminicenantia; order Aminicenantales; family Aminicenantaceae; genus WTAW01. The sequence continues at coordinate 1,699 of JAGLRY010000028.1, forward strand.
CAAAATCCTGCATAAATTCTCTCTAAGTGAGGAAAATTTTACCACTGCCAATAGGACATAGCAAGATATTCTTATCATGAATTGTCATTTCCAAAACCGTGATGGCTTTTATACTTATTTGCGGGATTAAGTGATCAGATTGTGTGGTTGAGAAAACCGTTTGAAGGTTGAGCGGCCATGGTTCCTCGACCGGAGAGAGAGGAGAGCGAGGCCTGAAACCGAGCCTATTTTTCCTCGGTGGGGAAAAATTGGCGTGTTTTCGATACCACCAATCTGATCATTCTTAATGTCATCCATAGCGGATTTGGGGATGCTTCCCCATCTTGACATTTCCTTGTGCAGGGAATACATTACCCCCAAATGCGGGTAGGCTTTGACGTGCGCCCTTTCCTGAAGGAAGAAACGGGCGTTGGGATCTATTTCAAGAACCTTCTGTTTGCCCTGTCAAAGATCGATACAGAGAATGAGTACTATCTGTTTTCGTCCTCTTGGAAGGATCGATTTGATCCCAAGAAGATTCCTCCATTTGCCCACAAATATTTCAAGGATTTTCGCTATCCGGTCAGGATGATCAATTTTTTGTGGAATAAACTTGGCTGGCCATCCATGGACCTTTTTGTCAAGACGAGCTTGGACCTGACCCATTCACCTACGCCCCTTGTCTTACCCTCCAGAGGCAAGAAGGTCGTGACTATTTATGATCTCTGTTTTTTGGACTATCCCCATTTGAGTGACGATGAGTCGAGACACGTGTTTTCTTCGAGGATCGAACAGTCCCTTAATCATGCTGACAGCATCGTCACCATATCACACTTCAGCCAGGAACAGGTTTTGAGAAGATTTTCTGTTGATAAGGATAAAGTGCATGTGACCTACTTGGGGATCGACCATGATTTCTGGCGTGATGTTGCCCAAGAAGAAACAGAACGGGTCAAGTCCAAATTCAGTTTACCTCCGTCCTACCTGCTTTTTGTTGGTGCTCAAGAACCCCGTAAGAACATCGGAAATCTGATCGAAAGCTTGAAGATCGTCCATACCCAATACGGAAGGATTCCTCTCATCCTTGTGGGAGGAAAGGGGAAGGACTCTTCGAATGTCTGGGACAAGATCAGTGAGCATGACCTCAAACAATGGGTGCAAATGACCGGATATTTGACAGATGTTGAGTTGAGGAGTATATACCGGTCGGCCACTGCGTTCATATTCCCGTCCCTGTGTGAGGGGTTTGGATTGCCTCTTCTTGAAGCCATGTGCTCCCAGACTCCTGTCCTCGCGTCCAGAGCCTCAGCACTCCCTGAAATATGCTCTGACGCAGCAATCTTCTTCGACCCGGATCAACCCGAGGATATGGCAAAGGCGATTTTAAGTGTGCTTAAAGACACAGATTTGAGAGAAGACCTGGTCAAGAGAGGGGAACAAAGAGTTTTGGATTTCAGCTGGAAGTCCACTGCAGAACAGACTCTATCCATCTATCGATCCCTGGTGGAAGCCCCATGACAAATATTTGTTTTCTCTCTCACACCTCTGAGCTCAATGGGGCGGAGCTTAATCTTCTCCAAATACTGGAGAGGATCGACAGGCAAACGTACAATCCCTCCCTTATCGTGCCACGGGAAGGCCGTCTTTTGGCAGAGGCGAAAAGGCTCGGGATCGAGGCCCAGGTTTTCCCCGCAAAATGGTGGCTCACAGAGAAGGGAAAAATGTGGAAGCAACCCTTTACCTGGATTTGGAACATACGCGCTTCCCTCCGTTTGGCGCAATGGATCAAGCACAAACAGATCGACCTCGTTTTCAGCAATTCCAGCGCGTCGTTCAGCGGGGCATTGGCAGCGAGCCAAACGCATGTGCCTCATGTCTGGTACATCCATGAAATATTAGGAGGGGAGACTCCTCAGCTGACCTTCATGTTCGGACAGAGGGCTTTGTCCCGGTTTATCGCCCGGTTCTCTTGTAAAATCCTGGTGAACTCTCATGCGAGCGAAGCCTTTTTCTCCGAAAAAGGGAATGTGCGGCTGGTTTACAATGGAATCCAACTCATGGATGAGGGCAAAAATGAAACTCAGATGTTGGGCCGTCAGTGGGGAATAGATACACAGGATATCGTGTTCGGGATGGTGGGGAAAATCTGTGAAGAAAAGGGGCAGAGAGAGGTGATCACAGCCCTGGGGATGATTGGAAAAGATCGGCCGCTGAAACTATTGATTGTGGGGGAAGTGAAATCTAAAGCGTACTTTGCAGAACTCGCAAAGATTTGCGAGGTTTATGGTATCAAGGAGCGCGTGGTCTTTACCGGTTATCGGAGGGATGTGTTGCGTGTTCTGCGTTTGATGGATTGTCTACTTGTGGCTTCGAGCGCAGAATCTTTTGGCCGAACGGTCATCGAAGCCATGTCTGTCAAAACTCCTGTTATCGCCGTAAAGTCAGGCGGCATTCCGGAAATCATCATCCATGGGGCAAACGGCTTCCTTTTGAATTCGAGGGATCCGGAAGTGATCCAAGACGGGATGATGTCCTTTCTCAACAATCGGGATACACACACTCAGGCTGCTGAAGAGGGTTATCGGACCGTTCAGGAGAAGTTTTTATTATCAGACCAGGTGAAAAAGATAGAACAAGTGTTGGAGGAGTGCCTTGGAGATCATGGAGGAGTGAATTGAACCGTGCGGAGAAAGTGCCCGAGATTTCTGTCATATTGGTGAATTACAATGACCGACACCATCTTGAAGATTGCCTGTCCTCCCTGAACAAAACTGTTGTGGATATCCCTTTCGAGGTCTTTGTGGTCGACAACCAGTCATCCGATGGAAGCCCCGAGTGGATTCGTGAACACGCCCCCGGAGTTCAACTTATCGCCAACTCTGAGAACGTGGGCTTTGCCAGAGCCAACAACCAAGGGATACAGAAGAGTCGAGGAGCATATATCCTTTTTCTGAACACGGATACTGCGGTCGAACCCGGAGCCGTTCAATCTCTCCTTGAGGAGTTGAGGTCGAACAGCACCATAGGCGCAGTAGGCCCTGCGCTCTTTTGCGGCGAGAAAACATTCCAGGTCTCTTTCGGAAAGAGGGTGAGTTTTTTCCGAGAGATCTTCCAAAAGCTGGTGTTGAATCCTTACTACAGATTCCGGTTAAAAAAGGAGTCGAAAAAACGCGAGGTGGGATGGTTGAGTGCGGCCTGTCTCCTCACGCGGAAGGATATCCTGGAGGAAGTTGGACTGTTTGACGAGAATTATTTTCTCTATTTTGAAGACATCGACCTCTGTGTCAGGATCAGAGAAAAGGGTTATGTTCTGGAATATCTTCCCCAGGCAAGAGTGTATCATTCAGGAGGTGCAAGCACTGAAGGGTTGGAACTTTTCATCCGTTATCATTACAGGAAAAGCCAGCTCTTTTTTTATCAAAAACACAATTCCAAGGTTGCAAGGACACTGCTTCGTCTTTATCTGTGGTTCAACTTTAACCTTCTCCTCGTGTGGGGGTACCTGAAAGGAGCTCCGGACATGAACGAAAGACGTGTTCTCAGGGGACTGTTGAGAGAAAAATGAGAAAAATCAAAGTCCTCGAAATGATCGACCGGACCTTCCTGGGTGGAGGTCAGATCAACCTGCTCGCTCTTGCAAGATCTTTAGACCGCGAAACGTTCGAGGTTTCTGTCTGCTCGCGGGGGGAAGGGCCTTTGGTCGATGCGCTCAGTAAGGAAGGGATCCCCCATTTTCCGATCGCTTTCAGTAAACGTTTCCAAAAAGGAAGTGTGAAAGATATCGTCTCGCTCCTCAACTCGCATCATTTTGATATTCTCCACACACATGGGGGTGTTGCCGGCCTTTTTGGCCGTTGGTCTGCGCGCAAATGTGATCGACCGCCGCGTCTTGTCCACACTCTTCACGGGATCCACTATCTTCATTACAGAAATTTTTTGCTCAAGTCTCTTTATATATACCTTGAACGATTATTCTCACGCTTTTCAGATGCGGTTATTTTTGTCTCAGATGCAGATAGAAAGAGGGGCCGGCGCTTTAAGCTGGTCCCCGAAGACAAACAGGTCGTGATCAAGAATGGCATCGATTTTGAGGCATTCGAGTCGGGGGCCTCCTTGAAAGAGGGGAGAGGTGAGCTTGGGTTCGACTCATCCGGTCCCGTTGTCGGGACTATAGCACGCCTGCACCGGCAAAAGGGACTTTCCTATCTTTTTCAGGCGGCAAAAAAAATTCAGGATTCCATTCCTGAGGCAAAGCTGTGGATCGTGGGTGGTGGCCCTCTGTTGTCAAAGTTCCAAAGGCTGGGGAAAAAACTCGGTCTAGAAAAGACGGTTCTTCTATTGGGAGAAAGGAAGGATGTTGCGCAGCTTTTAGCGCACTTTGATGTTTTCGTCCTCCCTTCTCTTTGGGAGGGCCTTCCATACGCTCTGATAGAAGCTGCGGCTCTGGCTAAACCGGTCGTCGCTACAGATATTGATGGCGTGAAAGAGCTCGTTAAACACGGTGAGACCGGCCTTCTTGTCCCGGTCAAGGATTCTACACGCTTGGCGCATGCTGTGGTCCGGTTGCTTCAAGATAGAGAGTATGCAGCGACTCTTGGTTTGAACTTGAAAGACGCCATCCACCAGGAACATAAACTCTCCCGGATGCTCCAAAAAACCCAGGATCTCTACCGCAAGCTCACTGTCGATTGACAAAAAGAAGGGGTCTTTTTATAATCAACCTCAATGAAGAGTCCTAAAGTCGCTCTCGTCCATGATTGGCTAACGGGTCGAAGAGGTGGAGAGAAAGTCCTGGAAGTCTTTGCAGAAATCTATCCTGATGCACCCATCTACACGCTCTTTCATTTTCGCGGGAGCCAGATCCCGGATATCGAACAAAAGAGAATCGTTTCCAGTTTTATCCAGAAGTTTCCTTTTCTCAACAAAAGATACAGGTTTTACCTCCCATTGTTTCCCTTGGCTGTCGAGCTCTTTGACCTTCAAGAGTATGACTTTATCATTTCGAGCTCTCACTGTGTGGCCAAAGGAGCCATTCCCAGGCCAGATGCCCTCCATGTCTGTTATGTCCATTCTCCTATGAGGTATGCCTGGAACCAGTACTCATCCTATTTTTCCCCAGAGATGCTGGGATTTTTCTCGAGAAGGATCATCCCACCCATCATCCACCGTCTGCGCATCTGGGATGAATCCTCCTCTCACAGAGTGGATCACTTTATTGCCAACGCCAAAGCTGTGTCTGACAGGATTTACAGGTATTACAAACGCCCTGCTGATGTCATTCATCCACCGGTGGATACAGGATTTTTTGAGCCTGGGGAGGTTGAAGAGGACTATTTCCTGATCGTTTCCGCATTGGTTCCGTACAAGAGGATAGGCCTGGCTATCGAAGCATTCAATCAAACAGGACAGCATCTGAAGATAATCGGTCAGGGGCCGGATTACCCAAAACTCAAAAGACGTGCGAAGCCAAATATTGAATTTTTAGGGTCGGTTTCTCCCGAATTCCTTCTCCAGGCTTACCAAAAATCCCGGGCGCTCGTCATTCCGGGTGAAGAGGATTTTGGGATCAACTCTCTCGAATCCCAGGCTTGCGGTGTCCCTGTCATCGCCTTTGGACGTGGAGGCGCAAAAGAAACCGTACTCCCCGATGAGACAGGACTTCTGTACGAGGAACTGAGCAGCGAAAGCCTCAGCGCTGCGCTTGACAAATTTAAAGACATGACTTTTAATAAAACAGCAATACGGGCAAATGCCATAAAATTCTCTCGCGACTCGTTTAAGAAAGAGATCTCTTCCTACTTCCTGCAGAAATGGGCAGAGCATGAGAACCAGTTATGATTAAGAGGCAAAGAAGCGGTCTGATCGGACTGTTTGTGCTGTGCGATATTTTCGGGATAACGCTCGCCTTTTTCTATTCCTATTTCTTCCGGTTCTATCTCTACATCATTCCTGTCGATCCCGCCAAGGGAATCCCCCTTATCAAACAATACGTATATGTTTTTCCTCTGTTTTTGATCGCACACCTCGTGATCTTTTACCTCCAGGGGTTTTATAAAACGAGACTTAAAAGAACACAGATCGATGATTTTTTCCTTATTATGTTGAATGCGTTCCTTGCTATCCTGATCGTCTTGGCCGTTCTGAATTATCTGTACACCTACAGTCAGGGTGCTGCCCCCTTGTTCCGCATGGATTTCAAGATCTCTCACGGCTTTTTAGGGGTCTACTTGATCGCTGTTGTCATCGTTATCTCTGTCTTCAGACATCAGATATACTACATGATGAAGAGACGCTATGCGAAGGGGTATAACCTGAAGAATGTTCTCATCGTCGGGGCTGGTGAAATGGGCAAAGCGGTTGCGCAGAAGCTCGTCCGTTACAAAGACCTGGGTTTTATTGTCACAGGGTTTTTGGATGACCAATGGAAAGAGGGTGAAGAGCTTAATGTGAATGGAGGGATCAAAGTCCTTGGGCCCGTTTCCGCGCTTGAAGACATTCTGGCGAAGAACAATATCAGTGAAGTTTATGTGGCTCTGGAATTGAGGAACTATCAAGAGATCCTGGAAACGCTCAAAACAGTGAATAAATATGCCGTGAACGTGAGGATCATTCCAGATCTTTTCCATTATCTGACCCTGAAATCGAGGATCGAAGACTTGGATGGATTTTCCGTGATCTCCATTGACGAGCCGCCCATGCGAGGATTCGGGCTGTTTGTCAAACGTCTGATGGATCGCGTCGCCTCAGCCGTGCTGCTCATTTTTCTCTCGCCACTCCTCCTCGTTGTGGCCCTGATGATTAAATTGAGCTCCAAAGGACTGGTCTTCTATCACCAGGAGAGGATCGGATTGGATGGACGAAAATTCACCATTCATAAATTTAGAACAATGATCTCCGAGGCTGAGGAAGGCACAGGACCTGTGATGTGCAAGTCTGATGATGAGAGGATCACAGGAGTCGGCCGGTTTCTCAGGAAGTACAGTGTTGATGAGTTGCCGCAGTTGATCAATGTCCTGAAGGGAGAGATGAGCCTTGTAGGACCTCGCCCGGAAAGGCCTGTATTCGTGGATGACTTTAAGGATAAAATCCCCAAATACATGCTTCGCCACAAGGTGAAATCCGGTATTACAGGGTGGGCGCAGGTTCATGGGCTCAGACAGGACACGCCCATCGATAAAAGACTCGACTATGATTTTTACTACATCCAGAATTGGTCTTTAACTCTTGACGTGAAGATCCTTTGGAGGACGTTGGTTAAGGGCTTCATTGACAAAAGTGCATAGGCCCATCCGTGCCGTAAGCTTTTCCAAATCCGTGATTATGATATTCTGAATGATCAGTCGAACGTCTTTTTATGTAGGGTCCGTTCCCCGAACGGACCGTTTGGGAAACGGTCCCTACATTTTAGCTGACGCATTTAGACTCAAAGACAATTCAATATCTTATTTATTTTTTTTGGCTTGATAGATGCGATTGCCAATGAGGGTGTACTGGATCCCTGAAACAATGGTGAGTCCAAGAGTCAAGATATAGAGCCACAGCAGGTTAGGTTGAGCCGAATTGTTCACGTTGAAGAGAAGAACGAGAATCAGGACACTCATTTGGCAGCCTGTGCTCATCTTTCCCACAAATGTGGGGGTGAATGTTGCGTGCCTGGTGAGTTTGTACACCACCCAAGAGCCCGTCACAATGTAGAGATCTCTTCCGATGACAAAAATTGTGAGCCAAATGGGGATCACATTGGGTGAGCTAATGGAAGGGATGCTGAGAGCGATCATCGCTGCTGTCATGAGTAATTTATCTCCAGCAGGATCGAGGAGTGCACCGATTTTTGACTTTTGTTTCAAGAGCCGCGCTGTGATGCCATCCAGCAAGTCGGTCGATGCTGCAATAAAAAAAACGATCAAAGCTCTAAGTGAATCGTGCTGAATCATGTAATAGAGGAAAAGAGGAATAAGGCCGATTCTCAGAACACTGAACAAGTTGGGAATCGTGAAGATCCGCTCGCTCATTTTATCAATGCCAGAATAAGGTCCAAGAGCCGTGTGGCCTCTCGCCCGGAGACGGCTTGGTCTGGATTAAACTCTCTGTCTTGGGCAAGTGTCATGATGTCATAGGAAACCAAAAGGATTATGGAACGGTAATAATAGTTGCTAGGAGAAACATCGGAGATCTGTATCCTATTTGGAGGAATCTGTTGGATAAGACTGTATCCTTTCCTTTTTAAATGTTCGATAAGACGGAAGAGAATCTCGGACATTTCTGCACGAGTTATAACTTTTTTGGGCTGAAAGGTATGATTGGGGTAAACATCCAAAATCCCTAGCGAGGCTGTATGGAGAATGAATCTTGAGGCCCAGGATGTGGAGATGTCGATGATGATGGGTGGTTTTCCCGATTGTTCATCGAGAATGTCTTTAAACTTGACACTCAAGAGTGCGGCCACATCCTCTTTGGTCACAGATTCAGTGGATTGTATGGCATTGTATTGACTGGGAAGCTCAAAAATTCCCAGCCTGTTTTTGATCGTTTCCAACCGGTCTCTGATCTCTTGGTCTCCTGGAGCTTGTTCCAAGAGGTCTTCATAGACGCCAAGGCTATTCTTGAGCTCACCGGCCTGGAAGAGCGTATCCGCATATGTCTTGCGGATACCTGTGTCTTGGGGTTCCTCGGCGCTCGCTGCTTTCAAATGGAGGAGTGCATTTTGGAAATTGCTTTCATCCCGGTAAATTTTGCCAAGGGCGAGATGAGCCTCTGTAGAATCAGGCGAATAGTAGAGAGCCCTGAGGAAAGATTCTTTACCGTTCTCCGTATCTCCGGCCGATAGAAATGCTTTGGCCTCCGTCAATGCTTCTCCCGTCTTCCTTTCCTTGATTTTTTCGTATCGAGGTTTTGCCCATGGATTGTCTGAGTCGTTTTTCAGAATTTCTCTGTATTCAGAAAAAACACTATCCACATTATTGGAATCTTGATAGACTTGCGCAAGGCCATAATGAGCCAGGTCCGCATCCGGAAAATAGGACAGAGAGGCCTTGAAATACTGTTCAGCTGTTTGGGGATTGCCCAAAAGATAGGCGACGTAACCCATCCCCACATAATAGAAAGGATTCTCACTTCCGAGCTTTTCGATGATTTTCTGGGCATTCTTAGTATTCCCTACTTTTATGCTTTTCCATGCATCCTCTACTTGAATCCTCTCATCCAGAGAGAGGTTCGTCACGATGGATTGGGGCAATTCTCCCGTGTACAGGTTGGGGGGTGGTGGCTGATAAGTGGCGCAGGACCAAACCAGCAGAGATATGAGGATTATTAGAGCGGCAAGAGTTCTTTTCACCAATTGACTTCTCCTCTCTTTATGTAAGATACATAGTCAACCATTTTCTTTGGGTCTGCCATGATTTCGAGATCATAAAAATCTTTGTTGTCTATTCTTTTTAGCACAACTGACCATTTTGGGAAAGAATTAATTATATCCTTTTCTGATTTAGGGATGCGTACGGAGAAATGCCGCATATGTTTGAACAGGATATCGCGAAAAACCTTCTTTAGAGTCTGGATGCCCGTTCCCATTTTTGCTGAGATATAAACCTGATGGCTCCTTGTATCTGTGTTCCTCTGAATGATCTGCGTTTCGTCAGGCAAAAGGTCGATCTTGTTGTAGACTTTGACTATGGGAATATCAGAGATGCCCAATTCAATAAGCACGTTATTGACGGACCTGACTTGACTGTCGCAATAATCAGAAGTGATATCGATAACATGACACAGACAGTCCGCTTCTTTGATTTCTTCTAGAGTGGCTTTGAAGGCGGTGATCAGCTCCACAGGAAGCTTTCTGATAAAACCCACTGTGTCGCTCAAAAAGAAAAAGAGGCCATCGGATAGAGTGACCCGGCGGATCACTGGATCAAGCGTCGCAAAAAGCTGGGGGGAGCTCAACATCTTTTCACTCGAAAGGGTGTTGAATAGTGTTGATTTGCCTGTGTTAGTATACCCTATCAGTGAAACTACGGGCGTAATACCCCTTTTCCGGCTTTGGCGTTGTTCTGCACGTCTTTTTTGGATTTTGGAGATATCTTTTTTGATCTTGCTTATTTTGTCTTGAATCCTTCTTCGGTCTTCTTCGAGTTTTTTCTCGCCAGGACCACGGGTGCCGATGCCCCCGCCCAAGCGGGACATAGCCCGTCCCTTTCCCAACAAGCGGGGAAGAAGATAGTTGAGCTGGGCGAGTTCCACTTGGAGCTTGCCTTCTTTGCTCCGGGCCCTCTGGGCAAAAATGTCCAGGATCAATTGGGAGCGATCGATCACCTTCCCCTGAATCTCGTCTTCCAGACTCCTTTGCTGGACAGGAGACAGATTGTGCTCAAAGACAATGAGGTCCGCTTGGAGCTCATCTTTCTGCTGGATGATCTCGGCCACTTTTCCTTCGCCCACGAGGAACTTGGGATTCTTTTTACTTCGGTATTGAACGATCTTTTTAACAACTTCGGCACCGGCAGCTTTCACCAGGCCCTCTAATTCTTCCATGGATTCTTCGGCTTCGAATTTTTCTTTTTTTGTAGTTGCGATATGGACGAGGATGGCTTTTTCCATTATTTTGCCAGAAAGCCCTTTATGGTATCGGCCAAAGAAGAAAAATCATGAGGAGAGAACCAATAGATACCCCCCATTTTTCTAAACCATGTCATCTGTCTCTTGGCATAATGTCGAGTGTCTCTTTTCGTTAGATCTATGGTTTCCTCTAAAGAAAGCTCCTTTTTCAGATAACTCAGCACGTGCTTGTAACCGAGCGCGCGGAAGGGCGGAGAGGTCTCGTCCACTCCCGATTTGAGAAGCGCCTCGATTTCTTCAACGATACCCTGTGCAAACATTTGATCGACTCTTGTCTCGATTCTTTTATAAAGTTCTTCCCTCTCCAATTTTAACCCAATTCGAAGGACATGAAAACCCTTGATGTAGGAACGGGTGTTCGAAAAGTGATCGCTGATGGGTATTTTTGTTGAGTGATACACTTCGAGGGCACGAATGATCCTGATTCCGTCGTTTTTTCCGATTTTTTGGGCATACACCGGATCGATACGATTGAGCCTTTTCTGCAAATGTTCCAGCCCCTGAGTCTCGGCTTCCTCTTCAAGCTTGCGTCGGACGTGAGGATCTTTTTTTCCCTCTGGAAAAAGGCCATCGATGAGAGCCTTCAAGTAGAGTCCTGTCCCTCCTGTGATGATCGGCAGCTTTTTTTTCCCCTGTATTATCCGAACTGCGGTGAGAGCGTGTCTGACAAAATCAGCGGCCGTGAATTGGACAGAAGAGTCGACAATATCAAGAAGGTAATGAGGAATGCCTTCCCGCTCGTCTGACGGGATCTTATCCGTCCCCACATCGAATCCCCGATAGACTTGCATGGAATCGCAGCTGATCACCTCACCGTTGAATGCTTTGGCGATCTTAACAGCTGTAGTACTTTTTCCCACTCCGGTTGGGCCGCAAAGAATCAACAGGTTTTGTTTTTTTTGTGTTGCTTTAGATTCCAATTTTGAAAAGGAGGAACAGAACAAGAAGGGTGAGTAATACCAAAAGGGCTAAAACTTGCTTTCTTTTCAGTTCCATTCGCCGATTTTTTTGAGATGATTGACGAGGGTTGACTCGTGTTCGTTCCCCAGCGTTCTCTTGACCGCGAGGACTTCTGTGACAAGGATATCATTGAGTCCGTTGAGGACTTGGACCTTAAACTCTTCCCTCGAGAGAGAGATGCCTCCTTTGAGGATAGAATTCGTCTCTACCTTTCCGGCCGGGCCGAGTCTCGCCTTTTCAAATATGGGAGAAAGTGATGGCTTGGCGTCCTCCAGACACTTCTCCAGAATATTTAATGCTACCGGTCCGATTTCCTTCGAGATGTATTTGAATATGAATGAACATTTTTCGTTGAAGAGCTCTAATATTCTGTAGATCTCAGATTTAGGAATCTCTGGGGACACCTGACCGGCTTTTTTCTTCTGTGGGAAGCCAATGAAGCCCAGGCTGATCAGACTGCAGATTATCTTTTGGGTCTCCCCGTATCCTAACTCACTTGTTGTATAGATGTGTTTCAAGCTTTTAGGTGTGTCTATGAGCGAGATTACATACATCTCCGGAGCAGAGAGAGTTATCGATTCTGGGGAATCGGGGAAAAGTCTCTCCACTGGTTTGGATTCCTCTGGAGCCAGAGATTTAAGGAGTGCTTCGTTTTTCATGTGCCGAATGCCATCAAGTATGAATCCGGGTGTATGGATTCGGAGAAGGATCTTGTGTTCATGTATGGGTTTTTCTGTGTCAAAAAAATATTCGCCCTGCTCCCAATCGAATACGGGTAAAAGATCCTCACGTTGATACTCCTCCAGGGCGTCCCACAATTGTACTGGCGTGAGAATGGCGAGCTCGATGAGAGTTTTGAGAGGAGAGGTCTTGTGGTCTTTGGCATGTTTTGTACACCTCTTCAAAGAGGGTGAGTCGAGGACCTTTGTTTTGTGAAGTGAGTCACAAAAGGCCTCCTCATCCAAAAAATCCTTGATGATGACAAGCTGACCTTTGTGGAATGCCGTCCTTTTATCGATGGATTTTTTTGTGATTTCCAACCGACCTGAGCCTTCTGTTTTCCAGATTCGTAAGAGGAGCTGCGAGAAGTGGTTTTCTCCAAGTTTGCCATGCATCCAGATCTGTTCCATTTTCGCGCTCAGCCCAAAAAGCTCATGCTGACAAGAAAAATGGCCACGTTAACGGCACTCTTCAAAAGCCAGAAACCGTAGGAGATGAACAATGCCTTTTTCAGATCGATTTTGAGGATGTAGGTGAGTCCGAAGCCTAGGACTCCGAAAAGCCAGAGTTGAAAAAAGTCGACTTGGCTCAACACGATATAGGATAATGATGTCACTTCCATATGAGGAAAGAAAATGGCCAAGCTCGTTGAGGTTTGGAAGACAGATTTGCGGCTCATAATGAGGAACAATCTCAGGGCATTACCCAGGATTTTGTCGATCAGGTTGGCATAGATGTAAGCTGAAAAGACTTGAATATATTTTCCTTCCGTGGCTGCTAAGCGTCCTAAAACGAGCAGGATCAGGCTGGCGATGAGGAAGCCTATGGTCTGGGTGAGAGGCGTGAGGACCGCTGAACGCAGGATGACCGAGCTCTGTGAAGGATTTTTCATTCCCTCGATCATTTCATCAAAGCGTTCTTCTCCTAATCTTTCCTTGAGCCCTATGTTTTTCTCCATAAGCTGGAGGGTATCCTTTTGTGTGTACGGCATGGTTAGATAAGTGAAGATCATGACGGCGATGAGAATGACGATGAGGGCATCTATCCAGACCGGTTTTTCTGAAAGTGTTTTAAAAGTCTGTTGAGGGCTGAATACGACTCCATAAAATCGACTGAAAAAGTTCATTCTAAGCTCCTTTTTTTTCTTCTCTTTCAATCTTTCCATCTCGGACAAAAAAGATTCTTTGGGCCTGCTGAGCGATATCCATGTCATGTGTGACCATGATAATGGTGTTCCCTTGAGAATGGATCTTGTGAAATAGGTTCAGGATCTCTTGACCGGTTTTCGAGTCGAGGTTTCCGGTGGGTTCGTCAGCTAAAAGCAGTGAGGGATTATTCACGAGAGCTCTTGCGATGGCCACTCTCTGTCTTTCCCCGCCTGAGAGTTCGGACGGGCGGTGGTGCATGCGGTGTTCCATTTCCACCATTTCCAGGGCCCTCTGTGCTTTTAAGGCTCTTTCTCTCTTCCTCTCTCCCTTGTAGATAATGGGGAGTTCAACGTTATGGAAGGCCGTGGCCCGGGGGAGCAGGTTAAAAATTTGAAAGACAAATCCGATCTCGCTGTTTCGGATGTGCGCTAGTTCATTTTCACTGAGGGCACTGACAAGCTTCCCGCTCAAATAGTATTCCCCCTCAGAGGGAGTGTCGAGGCATCCGATAAGGTTGAGCAATGTTGATTTCCCCGAACCTGAGGGCCCCATGATCGCCACGAATTCATTGGGAAGGATCCTGAAAGTTACACCTGAAAGAGCCCTAACTTCCTGCTTTCCCAATTGGTACACTTTCGTGAGGTTCTCGACCCGGATGACGGCATCGTTTGTTGAGTCCATGGGGATTATTGCCTTTTTTCCTCTTGTTTTATCAAGGTGTCGTCTTTGAGCTGGCGGAGGGCATTGTAAGGACCGGTGGCAATCTCTTGCCCGTCCTCGAGACCCGAGATGATCTCCACCATCAGTTCGCCCATGATTCCCTTCTTAACTGCCTGAAATTTGGCTCTGCTGTCCTTGATGATGTAGACGCCCTCTTCCTGTTCGCCTTTATCTTTGTCCTCCCCGTTCTCCTTTTCTTTCAGCACGAGACTGGAAATGGGAATTGCGAGGATATCCTGTCGTTCCGCAGTAATGATATCTGCTGAGGCTGACAGTCCCGGCTTGAGGCTTTCGGGTGGAGACTCCAGTGTGATCACAACTTTAAAATCCTTGGATTCTTCTGTTGCCACGGCCTTTTGCAGAGCTGAGCTGCCGATCTCGGTGACTTTTCCCTGAATGACATGGTCGGGGAGAGCATCGATCCTGACATCCGCTTTTTGTCCCAAAGACAGGCCGATGACGTCTGTCTCATCCACCTTGACCTCCACTTCCATCACGGAAAGGTCTGCGATCGTCATCAAAACTGTCCCTGGCATGTTCATCGTCCCGATCATGGCGATCTCTCCCTCTTCCACTTTCAGACTGGTGATGATGCCGTCGATGGGAGAGTTGTAGACAGTTTTGCTCAGCATGTATAGAGTACTCTCCAGAGAGGCCTGGGCCTGACGGATTTGGTACAGAGTGGCGTCATGACTGGCCTTGGAAATCTCTTGCGCGGTCTTAGCGTCTTCCAACTGTTCTCCAGAAATGAGTTTTTCATCATGAAGTTTTTTCTGCCGTTCGTAAAATCTTTTGTCCTTTTTGAGTTGGGCTTCTGCTTTTATGAGCTCGGCTCGGAAGGTGCGGATGACGGCACGGTCTCGGTCAGCGTTGGCTTCATGCTGGGTCGACTCGGATTTCAAGAGGAAATCGTCCTTCTTGACTCTCTGACCCTCTTCAACGCCGATTTTTACGATTCTTCCAGAGATGAGCGCACTGATGTTCACGCTTTTTTTGGGTTTGACCTCTCCCGAAGCTGATACGATAGAAGTCAAGTCGTGTTTTTTGATTTTTTCGACAGTCACTTTAAGCGCTTTTTCACGCTGAGACTGGAAGTTGAGGAAAATGATGACCGCCAGTATCAATATGACGGCAACGATGATAAAAATCCTTTTCTTGCCTCCGGAGCTCTTCCTCGGAGTACGAATGACTAATGCCTTTTTCTTTTTTTTCGAGTAATCTTGCTCGTTCATTTTGGGTCCCTCTCAGAGGAAAATATCATATTATACTACGTCATAAAAGGCAAAAAGTTTAATCTCGCCGGAGGCATCTCCAAAACCATGATGAATAATATCCGAGTATCCCAATTGGTAATTGCGAAAACGAACAACGAGACATCAGTAGGACTTTCTCCATTTTAGATGTAGGGACCGTTTCCCAAACGGTCCGTTCGGGGAACGGACCCTACATAAAAAGGAACCATGCCCGTTCAGCCCTTCTCACGGTTTTCTCAACCACACAATCTGATCACTTAATACTGTTATCGAGAATTCACTCCATCACGGTTTTGGAAATGCTTAAAATCTCACCGTCCATTTTTATGAATAATTCAGGTTGTTTGATGTATTCAAAATTGTATGTCTTTTGTGCGAATGAGTTGCGACGTAACACAAGAGTTGGTAAGATGTGAGGGCTATGGAATGGGAAGAGCCCTTAAAAGTGGCAGAGGAAGCCAGCCGGATGGCGGGGGAAATGCTCCACCGACATATCGATTCCTCAAGAGAAATCGTCTACAAAGGGGCTGTCGATCTTGTGACAAACTTTGATAGACGCTCTCAGGAAGTTATTTTTTCCCATCTCTCTTCTCGCTTTCCAGATCATGATTTCCTTGCTGAAGAAGACCTCTGTGAACAAAGAGGTTCTGAATTCCGGTGGATCATCGACCCTATCGATGGGACAACGAACTATGCCCACAATTTTCCCATTTTCTGTGTGTCCATTGCCCTGGAATGGAAGAGCAACGTCGTATGCGGCGTCATTTATGATCCAATGAGGGGAGAGATGTTTTCAGCCATTTCGGGGAAAGGATCTGTAATGAACGGGCACAGGATTCAAATCTCCGCTACGGGAGACCTGGATAAAAGTCTTCTGGCCACAGGTTTTCCCTATGATGTCCGGGAGAGCGAAGTGAACAACATCGATCATTTTGTGAATTTTGCCACGCGCGCCCAGGCCATTCGCCGCTGCGGGTCCGCGGCTCTCGACCTCTGTTATGTGGCCTGTGGGAGGTTTGATGGATTTTGGGAATTGAAACTGAGCCTGTGGGATGTTGCCGCGGGGGTCCTGATAGTCGAGGAGTCGGGAGGGCGTGTGTCTGATTTCCAGGGGGAAACAGCAAGTATTTATGGAAAAGACCTCTTGGCTTCGAACGGCCTGATCCACGAACAAATGATCCAGATTCTCAAGCTAGGCAAACAGTTATGAGGCAGTATAAACACGATTATTTCCACAATCTGCGAAAAACGCACTGGGCAAAGTTTTGGATCTTTCTTGTGGCTGTGCTGGCATTTGTGCCGCTAACCCTGAGTCTGCAGAAGCAAGAACCCGAGGGGCTTAAATTTGTTGCCGGAAGGGTGTACCGTCTCATTGCTCAGAGCAATGTGCAGTGGACTGATACAGGCTATGATGTGGAGGGGGAACAGACGTTCTCTTTCTCTGCATCTGGCGGAATTTCCCTCCAGGTCGGCAATCCAATGGCATACTGCGGTCCGGATGGATACGACCTGAAAACTATCCAGCAACCCATTCAGGA
The DNA here is from genome assembly GCA_023135995.1 of Candidatus Aminicenantota bacterium. GTDB lineage: Bacteria > Acidobacteriota > Aminicenantia > Aminicenantales > Aminicenantaceae > WTAW01. The sequence continues at coordinate 18,628 of JAGLRY010000028.1, forward strand.
CATGAATATAGGTGCCTTGATCGGTAAAGTGGTTCTCCTCATTTCTATCGAAGTCGACGAAGAGACGGGGGAAGAGACCCGGAACGAGATAGTAGAGATCTTTTATATCGGATCTAATCGGATCGTCTCCATGCCCATCAGTGGACGGCTGTTCTTAGGGATCAATGAAAATGTCGCCGGTGATAATTCAGGCCGATTCACGGTCGATATCCGATTGATCGATCGGGATGTGCAAAATATCAGAAGTCAAACGTGAAAAGTAAAAAACTTCAAAATAGAGAAACAAGGCGTTCTGATTGTTATTTTTTACTTCTCGCGGTTTTGTTGGTGAGAAAGTTCTCCAGGAATTGGATCGAATAGTTCCCCTTCTTGAAGTCTGAATTGGATAGGATGTTGAGATGCAGAGGGATGTTTGTTTTGATGCCCACAATGGTGGTCATCTCCAGAGCGGTTTGCATCTTTCGGATCGCTTCTCTCCGGGTTGGCGCTTTGGCGACAACTTTTGCGAGTAGAGAGTCGTAGTCGGGAGGGATGACCCATCCTTGGTATGCGGCGGAATCCACACGAATTCCCTGTCCTCCTGGAAGAACGAGAAATTCGATCTTTCCTGCTGAAGGAATAAACGTATCCGGGTCTTCCGCGTTGATGCGGCATTCAATGCTGTGGCCAGACATTTGAAGGTCATGGGGAAAAGAGAGCTTCTCACCGGCGGCGATCTTGATCTGTTCCTTGATCAGGTCCACACCGTAAACCATTTCAGTGATGGGATGTTCCACTTGCACGCGCGTGTTCGCTTCCATGAAATAGAATCTCTTTTCGTTGTCCACGAGGAATTCGAACGTGCCCAAACTCTGATAACCGATGGAAACAGCCGCGTCTTGGGCGGCCTTGATTATTCTTTTTCGAAGTTTCTCATCAACGAAAGGAGAGGGAGTCTCCTCCAACACTTTTTGGTGTTTCCTCTGGACAGAGCATTCTCTCTCGCCCAGTGCGATTACGTGGCCTTTAGTATCCCCGACAACTTGGATCTCGATATGGCGGGCATTTGCGATGTACTTTTCCATGTAGAGAGAGGAATCTCCGAAGGAGGCCTTTGCTTCATATTGGGCGATGGACAACTGCTCGTCCATATGATTGGGTGAACGGACGATGCGCATTCCCCTGCCCCCGCCACCCGAGACTGCCTTGAGGATCACTGGATAACCGATCTTCTTTGCGATGGATTTTGCCTCTGACAGTTCGACAATGACATCATTGCTCCCGGGAATGACTGGCAGCTTTGCTTTCTTCATTTCGAGACGGGCTGCGTTCTTGTCCCCCATCAGACTGATGAGAGGGGCCGGGGGGCCGATGAACGTGATGTCTTCAGAGTCGCAAATTTCAGGAAACCTGGGATTTTCGGCAAGAAAACCATAGCCGGGATGGATGGCATCTGCCTTGGTGATCTGGGCGGCGCTGATGATGTTGGGAATGTTGAGATAACTCTCAGACGCTTTTGCCGGCCCTATGCAGACGGATTCGTGGGCGAGCATTGTGTGGAGCGAGTTCTTGTCGACGACGGAATAGACCGCTACCGTCTTGAGCCCCATCTCTCTTGCCGTACGGATGATTCTGAGTGCAATTTCCCCTCTGTTAGCGACCAGGATTTTGGATATCATGGGCGGTCAGCTCTGCGGCTTGATGGCAAAAAGCTTCTGGCCGTACTCGACGGGCTTGCCGTTCTTAATGAAAATCTCTTCAAGGGTCCCTTCAACCTCGGCTTCGATCTCGTTCATCAGCTTCATGGCTTCAATGATACAGAGGGTCTGGTTTTTTGTGACACTGTCTCCCTTTTCGACGAAGGGAGGAGATGAGGGATCCGATGAACGGTAGAATGTTCCAACCATCGGGGAGGTAATGAAATGCAGGCCCTCTTGATCTTCAGCCGAATCTGTTTGGGTTGGAACCTCATTGGTGGCTGCACTTCCTACGGGAGGAGCGATAGGGGTCATTTCTTGAGAGTTCGTTTTCTGTGAGGCCCGGCTGATCTTGATTTTTAAGTCTTCGATCTCTAACTCGAATTCTGAGAGATTCCTCTCTTCCAACAGATCTATAATTTTGGTGATCTCTTTGTAATCAATTTTTGCCTTCATTGTTTACCTTTTTGTGGAGGGCCATCCTTTTGGGTAAATTTTTCAAAAATTAGGTATACATTAATCGCAATACCCAATTTTGTCAACCCTCCTGGTCGTGAAATAAGCAGTTCTGGACCCATCATCGCATGAACGCTTAAACGCGGGGTTCTGTGATCGGATTATGTGAAGGCGTGTTGACTGAGGCGGGGATTTGGCCTAGCATAGGTGATATACAACTCAAGAGATGGTGAGACGATGCTAGATCAGTTATCGAGTAGGCTCCAGAAGGTTGCTAAATTCCTTCGCGGTGAAGTCAAAGTCACAGAAAAGAACATGGCTGAGGCGTTGAAGATGATACGCATGGCCTTCCTAGAAGCCGATGTCAATTATCGTGTGGTTAAGGATTTCGAGTCAAAAATCAAAGAGAAAGCACTGGATGAAAAAGTTCTCGAAAGTCTCACGCCCTCGCAGCATGTCATAAAAATCGTCAGGGATGAGATTATGGCCATGTTGGGGCAAGAGACAAAAAAATTGACATTCTCCAGCCCTCCGCCTTCAATTTTCATGCTCGTGGGGCTTCAAGGCTCGGGCAAGACGACCACATGTGGAAAATTGGCCAAATGGTTAAAGAACTTGGGTAAGAATCCTATGCTTGTTTCTTTCGACTTGAAGAGGCCTGCGGCGCAAGAACAGTTGAACATCATCACGCAAACGCTCAATTTGTCTTTCTATGAGCTGTTTGAGGACCAGATGGCCGACCCAAAAAAAACACTCAAGAAGATCCTCACAGAGACAAAGAATAGAGGGCATGACACGCTCATCGTCGACACGGCCGGAAGACTCCATGTGGATGAGGAGTTGATGGACGAGCTCAGGATGGTGAAGGATATCCTTAAGCCCACCGAAGTCATCTATATCGGAGACTCGATGACAGGTCAAGATGCTGTGAAAAGCGCCCAGCAATTCGAGGAGAAAATAGGCCTGACCTCGATCATTCTCACAAAGCTTGACGGCGATGCCCGGGGGGGGGCTGCACTATCCATTGTCTCTGTCACGGGCAAGCCCATTAAGTTCATTGGCGTCGGAGAAAAGCTTGATAAGCTTGAAGTCTTTCACCCTGACAGGATGGCTTCCCGAATTATGGGTATGGGGGACGTTCTGAGCCTGCTAGAGAAAGCGGAGCAGGAGACGGACCTTAAAGAAGCCGAGGAGCTTGCCAAAAAACTGAGGTCTCAAGAGTTCTCCCTGGAGGACTTCCGGAAACAGCTGGGACAGCTGAAAAAAATGGGATCCATGTCTCAGTTTTTGAACATGTTGCCCACCGGTGGTGTATTCAAGCAGATGTCGAAGATGAATGTCGATGATACGCGGATCCTTTACTTCGAGGCGATCATAAATTCCATGACAGCGAAAGAGAGAGAAAATCCGAAAATCATCAATGGAAGCCGGCGCAAACGGATCGCAAGAGGATGCGGCAGACCTGTGTCTGAAGTGAATCAACTGTTGAAACAATTTTTTGAGATGAAAAAGATGATGAAAAAGTCCCAGTTCAAGAAAATGCTTTCCTCCATGTCGATGGGGCACTAGCCAATTTCCCTTTTCTCTACTTTAAAGAGCATATGTAAGCCATTTGGTGCGGGAATGAGTTAATTTCTTTATATTGAGGAAGTTATGGCCAGGCATGTCACACATTCTTAACGGTTGGCCATTTGAAATGAGTTGACTTATCCACAAAAATCAGATATCATTTTTCTTTTATTTTAATAAGGACTGGTTTACACAAAATGATGTCAATAAGATTGATGAGACTGGGCGCAAAGAAACGGCCGTTCTACAGGATTATCGTGACCGATTCGAGAAAACCCAGAGAAAGCAAAGCTAAGGCTATCTTAGGTTATTACGATCCTCTCAAAGAGCCACCGGATATCAAGGTTGATATGGAAAAAGCAAACTACTGGCTAGAAAGAGGTGCACAAGCTTCCAAAACAGTTCAATCTCTTTTGAATAAAGTTTTGGAGAAAGAGAAACTTTCCAATTAACAAAACATTAAGGAGGTTACAGTGAAAGAACTCGTTGAGATGATTGCCAAAGCATTAGTTGACAATCCGGACAAAGTACAGGTCTCCCAGTTGGAGGGGGAACAGACATCGATCTTGGAACTCAAAGTTGCTCAAGAAGATTTAGGTAAAGTGATCGGCAAACAGGGAAGAACTGCACGCGCCATCAGAGTGATTCTTGGTGCCGCTGGGATGAAGCTGAAAAGGAGATTTAATCTCGAGATCATTGAAAAAAACTAATTTGATTCGTATTGGAAAGCTACTAAGGAGTCAGGGCAAAAAAGGCGAGCTGAGATTTAAGCTCTATTCTGAAGAGATCAAAACGCCTTTTTTTTTTCAAGGGTATACCTTAACAGACAGGGGGTTCTGGAAGAATTACAGGTTGAATCTTTTCGTCCTTACAAGAATTTTTACATCTTAAAATTCAAGGGGATTCACACTATCGCCCAAGCTAGAGAGCTCGTGGGGCAAGAGTGTATGCTTCCGGAGGAAGATCTCTCCCGTCTAGAAGAAGATAAGTATTATCTTTTTCAGATCGTTGGATCTTCTGTCGTTACCGAGAACGGTGAGAGAGTTGGATCTGTCAAAGATGTGTTGTTCATCAAGGATAATGACCTTCTCGTCATCGAAAGGGGAGGAACAGAGATCTTGATTCCCTTCACCGATGCCATCTGTGCCGCCGTCAATCTGGAGGCGCGCGAGATTGTTATCAGGCCTCCGGAAGGACTTTTAGACTTAAATGAGATTTGATATAATTACCATCTTTCCCTGCATGTTTGACAGCATGTTATCCGCTGGAGTATTGGGGAAAGCCTTAGAGAAAGGTTTGATCGAAGTCAAAGTGCATGATTTAAGAGACTTCACTTCGGACAGGCACAGACAAGTGGATGACCGCCCGTTCGGAGGCAAACCAGGGATGGTTTTGAAGCCCGAGCCGATTTTTGCGGCCGTAGAAAAGGTCAGGATTGACTTGAATGCTTCGGTTTGTCTGCTTTCACCTCAAGGCAGAAAATTTGATTTTCGAGTTGCGGAGGAATTGGCGAGGCTCTCACAGATCATTCTTATCTGTGGTCGTTATGAAGGAGTCGATGAAAGAGTGAACGAACATCTGGCAACAGACGAAATTTCCATCGGCGACTATGTGTTGACAGGAGGAGAGCCTGCAGCCCTTGTGATCATCGATGCTATCTCTCGCCTATTACCCGATGTCGTTGGAAAGATGGAGTCTGTCAAGCAGGATTCTTTTTTTGAAGGCCTCTTCGACTATCCCCAGTTTACCAGGCCTCGTGATTTTAGGGGAATGAGAGTTCCGGAAGTTCTTTTTTCGGGAGATCACAAAAATATAGCCCAGTGGCGAAGGAAAAAATCCCTCGAGAAAACAGCCAAGTTTCGGATGGATCTGCTCAAGGAAGAGGGAAAGTTGTCTCCTGAGGATTTACGGATACTGGATGAAATACAAAGAGAAAAGGAAGGAAAAAAAGATGAACCTGATTGATTTGGTTGAGCAAAAACAAATAAAAGAGGACGTGGGTTCTTTCAACGTCGGAGATGCTGTTAAAGTCCATGTTGTTATCCGAGAGGGCGGAAAAGAAAGGATTCAAGTTTTTCGTGGCGATGTCATCAGCAAAAAGGGATCGGGTCCGAGTGCCACGTTCACTGTGCGAAAAATATCCTTTGGAATAGGTGTAGAGAGAATATTTCCACTCCATTCCAAAATGATCAAAAACATCGAAACTGTCCGAAAGGGAAAGGTCAGAAGAGCTAAATTGTACTATCTTCGGAAGTTAAGAGGCAAAGCGGCAAGAATAAAGGAAGCACGATAAGGGCAGTTGTTCTTAGGTTGGAGAGGTGCCGGATTTCCAGTTCGAAAAGGAAATTGCCAGCCAGGGCTACCGGTCCATTGCAGGTTTGGATGAAGCAGGCCGGGGCGCACTGTTTGGACCTGTTGTTGCCGCGTCGGTCATATTCCCTGCATCCTGGATAAACGAAAAAAAAAGGGGTTGGTTGGAAGAAATTGATGATTCCAAGCGTATTTCTCCGACTAAAAGGGAGATACTGGCGAGGTTAATTCTTATCCACTCTGATGCAATTGGTATTGGGATGGCTTCCAGTGCTGAGATCGATGAAAAGAATATTCATTGGGCTTCTTTTGAGGCGATGAAGAGAGCCTTCATGAGCATGCCGATAGTCCCGGATTTTCTTTTAGTTGACGGATTTAGGCTTAATGATGTAAATTATCCCCAGATGGATTTACCCAAAGGAGATCAAAAAAGCATTTCCATTGCGGCCGCATCGATTATTGCTAAAGTTACCAGAGACAGGATAATGAAACGACTCGACCTCGTTTTTCAGGGTTATGCACTTTCTAAGAATAAAGGGTATGGAACTAGGGAGCATTATGATGCGCTGCAAAAGCTGGGGCCGACAGCCTTACACAGGCATTCCTATAATCTCGAGGGCAAAAGATGAGTCCGAAATCAGATAGAGCCAAGATCGAGTCCACCGCGGAAAAACACATCAAAAAAGGCAGACTGGATGAGGCTATTGCCGAGTACAGAAAACTGCTGTCTGGTGATGACCAGGATATCTCCATTCGCAATATTCTCGGTGACTTACACATCAAAGCCGACAACAAGATAAAAGCTGTTGAAGAGTTCCAGAGGATCGCTGATTTTTATGAGAATAAAGGGCTCTATTCTAAAGCTATAGCCATTTACAAAAGGATCAAAAGGCTCGTCCCCGACAATATGGATTCCTCCAAGAGATTGGCTGAACTCTACCGGGATCAAGGATTTTCCTCTGAAGCCAAAACAGAGTACATGAATCTTGCTCAGAATCTATCCAAGGCCAAAAAAACCAAAGAAGCCATCGGTATATACGAAAGCCTCCTCAAGTTGGATAAAGATGACATCAATTCACGGCTGACACTTGCAGATCTCTACACAGATGAAAAAATGATCGATCAAGCGCTCGAAGAGCTCAATAAAGTGGCTGAATTCAAAATGCGGAAGAACCAACTCAAAGAAGCCGGAGAGATCCTCAACCGTGCCAAAGAGCTTAAAGAAGACCATTCTCGTACCATCACTAATCTCATAGATCTTTACAAAAGAGATAACAAGAAGAAGGAAGCGCTGGACCTCGTTGAGGAAATTCTTCAAAAAGACAAAGAGAATCTCAAGGCTATGTATATTTTGGGGAATCTTCATTTCGAGGACAAAAGCCTTAAAGAGGCCGGAGAGATCTTTTCCCGAATAATTTCCATCAGGCCCAAGGAAGTCGAGGCGAGGGTCAAGCTCGGAAGGATCTATATCCAGAAGAGCGAATTAGACCAAGCTTTTGAACAGTATGCGCCTCTTGTCGACACGCTCATCAGAAAACAAAAGAGTGACAAAGCCATTGGACTTCTTGGCCTCATTCTGGCTACCCAAAAAGCTCATCTGCCCACACTGGAGAAATTGGCCTCTGTCTACAAATCCATGGACCAAAAGAAGAATTTTGAGCTGGCCTGTAAGGTCATGCTGGAAGAGTACCGGAAAAACAACCTGAGAGAGAAGATGTTATCTGTTCTCGGTGAACTGCTCAGCACGTTTCCAGAAAATGAGGCGTATTATAACGAATCCAAACAGCTGAAGAAAGATCTGGGGATCTTGGAGGAAGCGGGAGAAGAGGAGGAAACTTCGATCCAGGTGGAAGAGGCGAAGAACATCGTCGACTCTACTCTGGCAAAGGCTGAATTATACGTCGATCAAGGGTTGATCCGGAACGCAAGACGGCTCTTAGAAAATTTGAGGATCAAGTTTCCCGATGATATGCGAATCGCCCAAAAGATCGATTCTTTAAAGATCATTGCCGGTGATATTAAAGTGGATGAGATTTCAGACAGAGTGGATAAGGTCACAAAAAGGGAGACCCAGATATTCCCGACAGTCGGTGAAATTTCCAAAGATAGAAAGTCATTTCTTGATGAGGCGGTTGGAGAAGAAAAACTCACTTCGGCAGATATCTTTGCGGAAACAGACATCGTCCCCATTGTCTCCGAAGAGTTAGGCGAAAGAAATTATTATGATCTCTCTGAACGGATCGCCAAGGAATTGGATGCCATAAAGGCCGCCTATAACAATCAGATCAAAGGTGACACCACGATCGTCGAAAAGGCCCTGAGCGATATCATCGCGGAATTCCGCAAGGCCCTGGATGAGAAAGTGGAAAAAGAGGATTATGAGAGCCATTACAACCTGGGCATTGCTTTCTTGGAGCAGGAGCTGTTTGATGAGGCCATTGAAGAGTGCAAACTCGCAGCCGAAGATAAAAGCCTGGAAGTCGAGTGCTACAGTGTCATCAGCTTTTGTTACAGGCAGAAAAAGGAATACAAAGAGGCCATGAAATGGATCGACAAAGCCCAAGGTGTATCGGAGAAGGATACAAACCAAGATTTTGCGCTCCAATATGAACTCGCTTCCCTGTATGAAGATATGAAGGATCCGAAAAAAGCGTTAAGGATCTACGACGAAGTCAACAAATGGAATCCGGAATACCGCGATGTCGCAGAAAGAATAAAGTCCCTCCAGAATAAAAAATAGGCTTTTCCCATCACACAAATGTTAAGCGCCTCGTTTTCTGCACGCCCTCAAAACTCTTTCTAAAAATCTATCAAATCGTGCACCGTGAGAATATGCACTGAGGGGATTCGTTATCTGTATTGAGCCAGCTTGGCATTGTTTAAAAATTCCGGCGAGGTGATACTGTTGCGAACTCCTCCATTCCTCCTAAAAGTTATGGATTTGATCAAGGAAGTGATCCCATCGGAGCGGGTGGTGCTTCATATCAATAATGAGAGGCATCAGACGATTGTCCGAAGCTCAGAAAACAAAACTGACCGCCTGACTGAGGAATTCTGCTCATGGGTGATCCAACAGGTGTTGGATAGCCAATGCCCTCTCGTTTTTAATTCTCAAGACCCAGAGCACACTCTCCCAACCGGCGGGATGCTCTGGAGAAAAAACAACCAAAACATACTCTGTGTTCCCCTTGTAGATCTGGATCATCCTTTGGGGGCGCTGTGTGTTATTCGGTACTCTGGTTCTGGCCCTTACACGGACAAGAACCTGGACCTCTTGGCTGAGTTGGCAAAACCCATAAAGTATATTTTGCGGAATTATTTAAATAAAAATGGAGAATTGGATTCCCCCTCCATTTTTAACCATGTAGCTCTTATTGGACGGAGCGAGCGTTTTGTAAATGTGCTGCGGATGATCGACAAGGTGAAAAACACAGATGTTTCCGTTTTTATCTGGGGCGAAAGCGGAACGGGGAAAGAATTGATCGCCCGCAAAATCCATGAGGAGGGGCGAACACGGGAGGGGAGATTTGTCGCCGTCAACTGCGGTGCGATCCCCGATTTTTTGATGGAGAGCGAGTTGTTTGGCCACGTTAAGGGAGCCTTTACTGGCGCACTGAGGGATAAGCCGGGCCTTATCGAGGATGCTCACGAAGGAACCTTTTTTCTGGATGAGATTGGAGATTTGTCTCCCCCTCTTCAGTCCAAACTGCTCAGGTTATTGCAAGAAAAGGAATTCCGGAGAGTTGGAGACAATCGTATCCGAAGAGTGGATGTGCGCTTTATCAGTGCAACAAACAAAAAAATTGAGAGGGAAGTGGCCCGAGGTCGTTTCCGGGAAGACCTTTATTATCGCTTGAAAATATTCACTGTAGAGATTCCTCCTCTTCGCGAAAGAAGGGAAGATATCCTTTTTCTGCTGAATCACTTCATTGGAAAATACTGCCAACGGATGAGGCGTGAAAGAGTGTATTTATCCCCGCGGAGCCTCGAGCTTTTGATGAATTATTCTTGGCCTGGAAATGTCAGGGAACTTCAGAATGAGATCCAGAGGTGTCTTGTCCTCTGCGGAGATGATTGTCTGATCAAAGAGGAGCATCTCTCTTCGAGGATCAATCTTCGGCAGGAAATTCATAATCCCTCCTCATATGATTATTTTCGTGCTAAAGCGGATTTTGAGAAAAGGTTTTTGAATCAGGCTCTATCTCAATTCCAGTACAATAGAGCAAAGACAGCGGCTCAGATCGGTTTGAGCAGACAGGGACTCTTTAAATTGATCAAAAAACACAACATCCCTATTCCTGAGCGTAAGTAAGGTGATGGATGTGTAGTGGTCGGATCGGGCCGCTCAAAAAGCGAATAATATAGAATCAGTCTGCGAGATACCTTGCGAATTTCTGTGGATTCTGCTAAATTTTTGACAAATGAACAAAGAGAAATCGAGAGTGTTTCGCATGAGTTGTCCGGTGTGTCGGTCTGTTCTATGGATCGATCCAGTGAGTCAAGAAGTCGCGAAATCTGAAAAAGCGCAAAAAAAGAAGGGTACTCTGGATGAACTGCTAGAGAAAGAAAAGAAGAGAAAGAGTGAATTCGATCGCAAGTTTGAAGCGACGGCAGAACTGGAGAGAGAGAAGAAGAAAAAAGCACAGGAAAAGTTTGCGGAGGTTTTAACCAAGATAGGTTCTGATGAGTGAATGCCCCTGCGTTTCGTTTCATGCGATGAGCCCCATTGACTGTAGAGAATATGGAGAGAGGATTGAACCTATTCCAAATTGATGCAGGAAAAGAATGGAGAGGAGGTCAAAGACAGTCTCTCTTTCTGGCAAAAGAACTCCAAAAAAATTCCTATCCCTTCAAATTCTATGTCCAACCCGGGAGTCCTCTTCACACAGAAGCCCTTGAAGTCGACCTGCCTGTCATTCCTCTGAAAATGAGGAGCGAGACGGATGCTTTGGCCATTTTGCGTTTGGCCAGTGAGATGAAGCGTCATAGATGTCAATTGGTTCATTGTCATGATGCCCATTCTGTGGCTGTGGGTTCAGCGGCAGCCTCCCTGGCCAAAGTTCCTCTGCGTGTGATCTCACGGAATGTGGATTTCCCGATCAAAAAAAATTTCCTGTCGCAGCTCAAGTACACCAAGAACATCGATGTGATCATCGCTGTATCCCAGGGGATTAAAAAAGTATTGGTCGATGGGGGGATCGATCCCGCTCTCATCAAAGTCATACCAGACGGCATCGATTATTCCCCCTTTGATGAAGCGGCGGCCAGTGATTATCTGCATCGGGAGCTTAACTTCGGACGCGACGATTTTCTCGTGGGGATCGTTGCTCATCTGGCAGATCACAAGGGACACAAATATTTGATCAGGGCAACGGAAATTCTCAAGGCAAAGGCGCCCCAGATCAGAGTGATTATTGTGGGTGAGGGTCCGCTGCGGATGGAGCTTGACAAGCTGGTGAAACAAACCCATGTGGAAGACATGGTTTTTTTTCTGGGATTTCGGGAAGATGTCCCCCAAATATTAGCGTCTCTGGATCTATTTGTGCTTTCCTCCTATCTTGAAGGTATGGGGAGCAGCATTCTGGATGCCATGGCGAGCCGGCTCCCAGTGGTGGCCACCCGAACCGGAGGTATCCCTGAAGTCGTCGTGAATGGTGAGACCGGTCTGCTCGTGCCCCCAAAGAGCCCTGCCGCCCTCGCTAAAGCAATCCTGAGGATCTATGGAGACAGAGAATTGGGAAGACGTCTTGGCCAAAAAGGGTACGAGGTTGTCCATCAAAAGTTTTCAGCCGAAGCCATGGCCGCCAAGGTGATCCTAGAGTATGAACGCATCGCCCAGAAACAGAACATCAAACTGACAACCTGAATTCATAAAAAATGCCGATGCGAATGATAACGGACACAACTCAAAGATCTTCCCTTCAGAGGCAGACAATGTCTGTATTTCGGTATGAAAAAAGAGATCGGATTAGTACCTAAAACGCTTATTCTGTTAGTCATATTTACCATCGGAGTCTGTCTGCATCTTTCTCTCATCAAAAATCCGGATAATTATCAGGTCTTTGGGAATGCGGCAGAGAATCTATTTTATAAACAGAACCTTTATGCAAAGTATGGGATCCTGGATTACTTTAAATACAGTCCTCTGGCTGCAATAATGATCGTCCCCTTTGGGTTCCTTATCGACGAAGTGGGTATGTTCCTCTTCCTTTTCCTCCAGTACTGGCTATTCTTTTGGGGATTCTGGAGGTGGACAAAATCTGCTGGCTTCCGTATAGATCAATCCTCCAGCATGATGATCCTGGCTTTAATATCTGTCGTCTCGGATTCTCTTCTGGCCGTCCAAATCTGCCAGGTCAATGCGGGCATTTTTGGTCTCATGCTGTTGGCTGCGGCACAGTATTCAGAGGGGAAGCATCTTAAGTCAGGGTTGTTGCTCTCGTTGGCGACGAGCCTGAAACTATTTCCTTTCACCCTGGCCTTTTGCTTCTTAACGGATTTTAAGAAAAAATTCTGGCTGGTTTTTTGGGTGGGCCTTGCTTTTTGGTTCTTTTTGCCCGCGTTGTTAATAGGGGTTGATTACAACTTCGAACTTTTGCGTGAGTGGTACAATCTTATGACCTGGGATCAAACACGCAATCTCGAGATGCTCGATATCGGGAATTTTCTGAATCTCCATTTTGGTATTTCTCAAGTTATTCGCAATCCCATGGCTGTCGTGTTTGGTCTATTTGTCGGCGTGGCCTCTCTCTATCTTTTCCGTAAAGGGAGGACAGAACTGATCGCTAGATTCCTTGTGCCTGTCAACGGCCTGTATGTCCTTCTTTTTTCTTATCTCAGTGAATCTGCCACTTCTATTCTCGCCACCCCAGCCATTTTTTTGATCGCCATGGAAGCACTAAATGAAAAAACACGAGCTTGGCGGTATTGGATCCTCTGGATACTAGCGCTGCTTCTCATCCCTGTGTTTTATTCGGACCTTGTGCCTAAATCTTGGTCCTTATGGGCCCGGGGCTTTCACCTGAAAACAGTCGGTTACGTCTATATCTCGATCGTCATCGGTTTTCTGTTTGCAAAGCACTACAAAAAAAGTACTGCTGAAAATCCGCAGCTCTCATTCCAAGATCATCACAATAAAGAATACCTGGGCTGATCAGTTTAATTATATAGAATCAGAGGTGATGGATGGAGCGAAGACATCTCCTTTGATTCTATCTCTAAAGGTGCTCGTTATTAGGGTGAACCTAGGGAGTAAGAGCTAACTCCCGATCTGAGTCTCATCCTCCCTGATCTTGGGTGTCATACTGAATCCAGTCAATCCGAAGATGGCCAGGATCACAACAGCGGTATAGTTCATGACAGCCCAGATGAGATAGGAAAATGTTGGGACACCTATGGTGCCTGTGATGTAAACACCTGCCATACTCCATGGGATAAGGGGGACGATAATGGCTCCGCTTTCCTCGATGATCCGGGAAAGGTTCTTTGCAGCAAGGCCCTTTTTCTTGTAGATGGGAGCTAGAAGCTCGCCGGGGATGATCATGGAAAGATAAGAACTCCCTGTGACAAGCGCCATGACGATCGATGCGGATATTGTTGTAAAAACGATACTCCAGACTTTATTGGCAAATTTCATCAATTTATCCAGTATGACTTGGAGCATCCCTGTCCGCTGCATGATTCCCCCAAAACTGAATGCGGTGAAGGCGACCAATTGGGTCTCCATCATGCTCATCATTCCACCCCTTGAGATCAACTGGTCGACCTGTTCCACACCTGTGTGCGCCACATAGCCGGTGTTCAGGGCAGTGGCGATCTCAGTGATCGAAGCTTTTTGAAAGACGACGGCGAGTATTCCCGCGATGAAAGAGGAGAACAACATGCCGGGTATTGTGGGTTTTTTTGTGGCGGCAAAGTAGAAGACGACCACCATCGGTAGGAGAAGGAGGATGTTGAAATTGAAGTTTTCTTTGAGAGTTTGTGTGATCAATATCAAACTTTCAGACTCGACATCTCCGCCTCCATATTTTAGCCCAACAATGAAGTACACCAACATCCCGATGAGCCAGGCCGGTGTTGCCGACCACATCATGTGTTTGATGTGGTCAAAAAGATTGGAGCCCGCAGCAACAGGAGCCAGGTTTGTGACATCGGAGAAGGGTGACATTTTGTCTCCGAAGTAAGCCCCTGAGACAATGGCACCGGCCGCAGGCCCAAGGGGAATCCCCAGGCCAATAGCGATACCGATAAAGGCAACGCCTAAGGTTCCGATGGTTCCCCAGGAAGTCCCTGTCGAGATCGAAGTGAGTGAACAGACGAAACAGGCTGTGACGAGGAAGAATTTTGGTGAGATCAGTTTGAGACCATAGTATATGACCATGGGGATCGTCCCGCTGGCGATCCAGGCGCCGATCAGAATGCCCACACATAACATGATCAGAATGGCTGGCATGGCTTTGTGGATGCTGTCGACGATTCCCCGTTCCATATCTTCCCATTTGAAGCGCAGGATCAAGCCCATACACCCAGTGATGAAAGCCGCAGCAACAAGAAGGACTTGCGGACGGATTTTGTACACACCATAACCCACGCCGAGGAGAAGGCCCATGGCAATAAGGGGAATGAGAGATACACCAAAACTCGGCGTTTTTGTTTTGGTTTGTTTGTCCTTTTGGTTTTCTGTGTTCATCTTTCGTCCTTTTAACTCTGGATATTTATAACCATCAGATTTTTAAAAATCTGAAAATTGTCCTGCTGCTCAATTCCCTTGTTACGACTCAAGAAAAAGTCCCTTTGACGAGGAGTTCTCCTCCCCACATCATTTTTTGCCCCTTGGCGATCGAGCCGGAAAGATCCCATTTTTCATCGAGAAAAACAAGGTCTGCGTCATTCCCCACCTTGATCTCGCCTTTGTGTTCGAGCTTGTAAAAGGCCGCTGCATTTGTGGAAAATAACCGGGTCGTCTCAGGAACGCTCAAAACTCGTTCTTGAATAAGGTACTTGAAGTTTGCCAAGAGGCTTTTCTGTGTAGCAATGGTCAATCCAGCGAGGTTTCCCTCTTTATCGAATACGGGGAGGCTTCCATTGGCGTCGGAGCTGACGGTAATGTTGGTGAGAGGAGCATTCTTTTCTTTACATGACCGGATGGCCGCGGCCACACTGATATGGCCTCCCTCTGGGAGATCTGGATCGAGGCCTGCTGTCAGATCTATGTATCCGCCCCTTTGGATGAATTGGATGGACTCTTCGAGCAATTCAAGATTGCGGTTGCAGTGAGTGGGAATGAGCTGTGTGATCGGGATCTCTGTTTCTTCGATCAACCGGAAAAACATCTCGAGGCGGCGGCTCCCATCTCCCAGATGGCAGTGGAATATACCCGCTTTTCCTCCCAGCATTCCTCCCACACGACACTCTGAGGCCAGGCGGCAAAACTCTTCGAATGTGGGTTGGGAGGAGCGGTGGTCAGAAACGGCGATCTCGCCCGCTCCGATCACTTTGTCGATAAGTATGATATCGGAGCGCAAGCTTCCTGTGAGGGTGACCACAGGAATCTGGTAGGATCCCGAAAAAATGTATGTGGTGATCCCCTCGGTCTCTAACCCGTTCGCTTTGGCCAGCAAAGACTCCATGTGGCGGGTTGTCCCGTCAGTGCCTAAACAACTGATCACTGTGGTCACTCCGTTCGTGATGATGTCTTCCACCGTTATCTCGGGAGCACGGGTGGAGGCGCCTCCTTCGCCGCCGCCACCCAATATGTGAGCATGACTGTCTATGAATCCAGGAAAAATCCGTTTGCCCGAAGCATCCAATTCATCTATGGGAAACCCTGCAATCCTGATCTGTCCGGGTTCACAGATTGCGCCGATCTTGCTGTCCAGAATAAGGATGTCTTTTTCACCCAGGGGATCGGGTGAAAAGATCTCTCCGCCTCGCACTAGAATGACCATTTCTACCTCCAATTTGCCTGAATTATTCATAAAAGCTGC
>JAGLRY010000280.1 GCA_023135995.1 Candidatus Aminicenantota bacterium
GTATTTTAATACGAACTCTTCTCGGTCTCAATCATCAAGTGTGTGGACCAGGAGGCCACTTCTCAGCTTGGGCTCAAACCATGTCGATTTGGGTGGCATGACTTTTCCCGCATCGGCAATGTTCATAAGCTCCTGGATGGATACCGGATATATGGCAAAGGCCACCCTGAATTTTCCGCTGTCAACCAGCCTGACAAGCTCTTCCAGGCCCCGTATTCCCCCGATGAAGTCAATGTCATCGCTGGTCCGGGGGTCATCGATACCGAAAAAAGGTCCTAAAATGTTGCCCTGAAGAACTGAAATGTCCAGGCTTTTAACGGGGTCTCTTTGGTTTGTATATGCGATTTCGGGTTTGATCGTCAATCTGTACCATGTGTGATCCAGGTACATGCTGATTTCGCCCTTTTTTTTGGGCTTGTAGGGCTCCGCGCCCATTTTTTCGATGGAGAAAATATCTTCTAAGGCTTGAAACAATTCCTCTTCGGTGCGGTGGTTCAGATGCTTGAGGACTCTGTTGTAATCGAGGATCTGGAGTTGTTCATCGGGGAAGAGTACGGCCAAGAAAAAGTTGTATTCTTCCTCTCCCGTATGTCCAGGACTGGCTTCCTTCCTCATATTGGCCACTTTTGCAGCAGAGGCAGACCGGTGATGGCCATCGGCCACGTAAAGAAAATCGGTTTCACCGAACTCTTTGATGATCTTTTCGGAGATGTTGTCATCTTTGATGACCCACACCGTGTGCCCGATTCCATCGGGTGCGGTAAAATCATACACAGGCGTGTTCTTTATTGTTTCAGCCACAAGCCTGTTGATAGGCTCTCTGGCTTTATATGTCAAGAAGATCGGCCCTGCATTTGCATTGGTGATATCCACATGCTTGATTCTATCCTGTTCTTTGGCAGGTCTTGTGTGTTCGTGTTTCTTGATGACGTCAACGTCATAATCCTTCACAGACACGCAGCCGACAATTCCGTATTGTTCACGGCCTTTCATGGTTTGGCGATAGATATAAAGTCTGGGATTTTCTTCCTGAATCAGGATTCCTTCTTGGATAAATTTATTGAAATTCTCCTTAGCCTTGTCATAGACAGGCTGCGAGTAAAGATCAGTCCCCTCGGGGAAATCGATTTCCGGCTTCACGACATGAAGGAACGAATAGGGATTGTCTTGAGCGAGATCTCTGGCTTCCTCGCTGGATAAGACATCATAGGGATAGGATGCGACGTCCTTTTCGAGTCCATCCTTGGGACGCCAGGCTTTAAATTTTCTTAGTATAGCCATCCAGAACTCCTTAATTTATAGTCCATACATTATAATCCAATTATTTTCCAGGTCAACAGCTAATCATCGCAAGATTATCGCAGATTCTATGAATAATTCATCTTGAGAAGTGCCATTTGAAGGTGAGAATACAAGCCATCCCAAAGATCGCTTTTGCCGCGTAATACACCCAGGAAAGGAAGGGCAGTGGTAAGATTTTCGGGAATAGAAAGAGACATACCAAAATTACGGCCAGGATGAGCTTGCCTTTATTTTCCACAATTAAAAAAGCAAAGACAAATGCAACTAGGACGATGATGTCAATAATGAGCTGATAAGAACCTCCCGCTTCCATAGTTCTTCTCCTTGTTATCTTTTCACATTTGATGTTGCCGCCTATTTTTTAGAGTTTGACTGGTTTTACGAAGATGACAAAAACACAAGGATCTTAGACTATCTCAAGTAGTCAATGAGCTCGTTCTTGACTGCTTCAACAAGTTTTTTGATCTTTTCCTGGTCCGGATTGACTTCGAGCGATTTCTCCCAGGCTAAAATCGCCTGTTCTTTGTCTCCGATCTCATAATAGCAAACTCCGAGCGAATTCAGAACGTCCGTCGTGTTGCCCCTGAGGGCAAGCGCTTTGTGATAGAATGATATGGCCTCTGCGAACGCGTCAACCTCCTGGGAGGATTTTCCAAGATAGTAATAGAGGGCATAACTCTCTGTATTCCTCTCCACAAAGGGCGAAAGGATTTGTTTGGCTTCTGCGAATTCTTCAGAGATCAGGAGAGTCCTTGCATATGCTAGCGCATAATCCAGCTCATCAGGTTTTCCTGTGTATGCTTTTTTCAACATATCGCGAGCTTCATCAATTTTCTCTTCATTGATGAGCTGGTTTCCCAGAATAAAGGCGTACATAGGATCACCGATCGGAGGGTTCGACTGAGCCGCAACCCACGGTTCCGGAATGGAGTCTTTTGTGACGGTAAAGGACTTCGTCTTTGGCGGGAGGAGTGTTGTGGCGCCATCTTTGAGTGAGACTTCCACTTGGTACATATCCGGGACGAATTTGTCGAGAGAAAGCTCCAGCAGGAATGATTTATCGCTTTCCTGTTCTCTTACAGCATGAGTTTCTGAATGGATGGGATTTCCTTCATGCAGGACAGTGATTTCAAATGCTCCCTTTTCTTTCACCTCTTGACTCATTCCATACACCTGGAAGAAGATGGACATCGTTCCCTTTTGATAAAATTGTCTGTGGAGGGAAGGATAGATCTGGAGTTCTCCCACCTGAAAGGCTTTGCCCTGTTCTGTGTAAGTCGGGTCTTCGAGCACTTTACTGGAAAGGAGAAGAGGGCTCATCATGAGGATCGAGGTCGCGGGCACATATACGGATTTTTCGAGGCTCGTGAATTCTTTTGAGACGGTGTTCTCAAATAGAATATCCACCCTGTAGTTTCCTGGATTCAACGGGAAAAAATCGTGAAGATTGAAAGGCCGTTCCCCGATCTTTTCCAGTTGTTTCTTCTCCAGCTCGATCGGGAAATCTTTGGAGTGCTGGTAGATCGTTTTCCCTTTCAAGTCACTGACTCGGGCTGTCACTTTGAGATTGGCGAAATAATTTTTATTGAAGATATCGACGGAGAGTATTTCGGGTTCGATGGCATAATTGAGAAAGAAGATCCCTGAATCGTCCTGTATGATATTCACTTCCGAAAAATTGTTGATGTAATTGACAGAATAACTGACTTCCACGATTTCTCTTGTTTCTAAGAACTCCAAGGCATAATCGTCACTGATCTTTTTATAGGAGTATGATTCGATCTCCTCCATAAGAATACTGGAGGGAAGGGCATTTGTTGGGTCTCCCCGCCCGGGGAATGAGGACCATGCCGCATTTGCGATCTCGAACAACATTTGTTCTCGCAATATATTGGAAGCGATCCTGTCGCGTTGGTCCATGACATAATTGAAATTTTTATCGGTTGCAGTCACAATGTTCGTTGAAGAATCTCTTCCCTCTGAATCTAGGTCTGCCAGACCTTCAGTCGCTGCGACTTCTTTCATGAGTTGCATATCGGCTGTCGGGACCAACTCTTTCGGCCCATCGATCAGAGGGCTGTAGAGTTCAAAATCACCCACTCCCGCTCTTCGGAAAAACATCAGGCGGAAAAATGGAGCTTGCCTCAAGTTTGGCTTGCCCTGGAAATACCAGATCTCAATCGGATGAGTGATGTTGGAATTGACATACCGCTCGATATAAGCCGGCTCTCCCAGCATGATATAAAATTTTCCCCTGTCCGTGGCCCATCCATCGAAGGGGGTTGTCCCGCCAAACCTTTCGTTGGCGTAGTCGATCCTTCTGTGGTGCTCTTCTTTAAACTCATTTCTTGGAGTTCCCGGAGTCGGATCGCGGTGTCGCCAGAATTCTCCGATAAACATATCTCTTTCTTTATCGGTCTCCAGCTTGTTAAAGACAGCCCTTTCTTTGGGCGTGATAATGTAAACGGCTTCTTCTTTGATCCATTTCTCATGTTTTTCAGAGCGCGTGGGATTTTCTTCTTGCGCCAGAAGGGGAAATGAAAACAGGACGGCCCATGCGAAGATAACCCATTTATTGAAATCTTTTTTTGTTTGTGCCAACGGAAATACCTCCCCCAAACATGGATTTATGCTAACGGAGTGTTTCTGTCTTTAAAAGTGGATTTTATCTTATTCGCACTTCACTCCTTACTCCTAATGGACCTTAGAATACAATCCACCTTTTTACTATAACCGATGAAACTTATAAGTCAAATTCCCTGTTTTGTGTTTCTGGACATGGGAGACTCTCTGGTTATTTTTTTCATTTTGTCCACTTTATTCCAGGATAGAAACAAATTTTATAGCCTGTGAAAAACGGGAACAAAGAGACCGTGAAAGAAGGTATTGTTGAAATAAAAAAGAGTATCAATTATCATAGGGAAAACAATGACGAACACAAAAAAAATCAAAGGAACAACAATCATCTGTGTGCGGCATAAAGGAAAGTTAGCCATTGCCGGTGATGGCCAGGTGACTCTCGGCGATACTGTTCTGAAACAAAAAGCGAGTAAAATCAGGACTCTGTACAAAGGGAAAGTACTGGCCGGGTTTTCCGGGGCCACATCCGACGCTTTTGCTCTTTTTTCCCGGTTTGAGGCGAAGCTAGAGGAATACAGAGGGAACCTTCCCCGTGCGGCCATCGAACTTGCTAAAGATTGGCGTTTGGACAGATCGTTGAGACGCTTGGAGGCACTTCTTATCGTGGCGGATGAGAAACATTCATTTCTCATCTCTGGAACCGGTGATGTGGTCGAACCTGACGACGGTATCATCACCATCGGTTCGGGAGGCTCTTATGCCTTAGCTGCGGCGAGATCCCTTATCAGACACACGGAATTATCTGCTAAGGAGTTAGCTAAAGAGGCGATGAAGATCAGCGCAGAGATCTGCATATACACCAACGCAAATATCACGATCAAGGAGCTCTAGATGGCTATCGTCCTACCTGAATCTTTGGAAAAAAACCGGACTAAACTCCAAGAGATGGAATTGACTCCCAGGGAAATTGTGTCCGAGCTTGACAAGTACATCATCCGTCAAGAAGCCGCTAAAAAAGCGGTGGCCATCGCTCTGCGAAACCGATTCCGTCGCAGGAAATTGCCTCCCGATCTGGCCGATGAGATCGCGCCCAAAAACATCTTGATGATCGGACCTACAGGTGTGGGAAAGACAGAGATCTCTCGCAGGCTGGCCAAGTTGACGTTATCCCCTTTTCTCAAGATCGAGGCCAGTAAGTTTACAGAAGTCGGCTATGTCGGCCGTGATGTGGAATCCATGATCAGGGATCTAGCGCGCATGGCTGTTGATATGATCCAGCAAGAGAAGCTTAAAGAAGTCATCGGAAAAGCCGAGCGTAATGTGGAAGAAAGGATACTGGATATCCTGCTCCCCCCCATAAAAAGACGGCCAGATGCGACGAATGAGGAAGAGACCAACCGGTTTCAGGAGACTCGGGAAAAATTAAGGATTCAACTCCATACCGGATATCTGGAAGATAGAATGATCGAGGTCGATGTTAAGGAAAAGATGGCGTCTCCGTTTGAGATTTTCTCCAATGCTGGTGTGGAAGAGATCGGGATTCATATTCAGGAGCTCATTCCAGGTTTGGGAGGGGGGAAATCCAAAAGACGGAAAATGAAAGTCAATGAAGCGCGCGAGTATCTCTTGGAGGAAGAACAGAAAAAGCTCATCGATATGGAACAGGTATCCCGTCTAGCCGTGGAAAGGGTGGAGCACTCGGGGATCATTTTTTTGGATGAGGTCGATAAAATATCAGGACGCGAATCCGGGCATGGCCCAGAAGTCAGCAGGGAAGGAGTGCAGAGAGACCTCCTTCCCATCATTGAAGGAACCACTGTGAACACCCGTTACGGATTGGTACGCACAGACCATATTCTCTTTATCGGGGCCGGCGCCTTTCATGTCTCTAGACCTTCCGACCTTATTCCAGAGCTTCAGGGACGATTCCCCATTCGCGTGGAGCTTTCCTCTTTGGATAAGAATGATTTTGTGAAGATTTTGACAGAGCCTGAAAATGCCTTGATCAAGCAGTATATAGCCCTTTTGGGAACAGAAGGCGTGAAGATCGTGTTCACAGAAGATGCCATCGACGAGATCGCAGACATCGCAGAGAAAGTAAACGATATGAACGAGAATATCGGAGCCAGGCGCCTGCACACGGTCATGGAAAAAGTCATGGAGGATATTTCTTTTTCTGCGCCGGACATCAAGAAAAAAAAGATCACCATCGACAGAAAGTATGTTCAAAAGCAGCTCAAGGATATCGTCGAAGACGAGGATCTCAGCCGGTTCATTCTCTAACCTGAATAGTTCAGGATAAATGTTTATAAAAAAAATACTCCCTGCACTCGTGTTATCCATTCTCTTTTTATCCTGTGTTTTTTGCGGGAAGAGAGGGCCGATCTATCCTCCTCTTGTCAAGATTCCCCAAAAGATCGAAGACCTTAAGGTTTTTCAGAGAGGAGACGCAATTGTGCTCCAGTGGAGCAATCCCACGTCATATATAGATGGGAATCCCTTAGAAGGGGCCATCGCAGTTGAACTCTGGCTGGTTAAAGTAGAGAAAGATCTGGCAGGGGAGCAGGGATCGCTCACAGAAGAAAATTTTGTGAGCAAAGCGTTGCTCTATGAGACGATCAAACAGGAGGATTTTGCTAAGTTCCAGGTTTCGGAAAAAGAGCCTTCTGAAGGTTTGACTTATACCTATGAGCTCTCCCCAGAAGAGCTGTCTCAGATGGCGTTTGTTTTTGGATTAAGGGTCAAGGACAGTAAAGATAAAGTATCGAGCTTCTCGTCGTTGGCACCGTTGATCCCGAAATCCGTTCCTCTCCCTCCGCTTGAACTCCATGCGGTGATGCACGAAAACAGTGTGGCGATCGAGTGGAAACCCCCTGAGAAAAATATCGATTCATCCACTCCCCCGAGTGTGGTGGGGTACAATGTTTACAGAGAAGCTGATAATGAAGAATTTCGCCAGATCAATACGGTTTTGATCGAGGAGACTAGGTTTGTGGATAGAGATTTTGTTTTTAATGTGACCTATCGCTATTACGTCAGAGCTTCAGCCACAATATCTTCCCCCTATACTGAGAGCGAAAACTCGAAAGCGGTAGAGATCCTGACTGTGGATACTCTTATCCCAACCGCACCGACCGGTTTAGTGGCGATTGCCGGCGAAAATTTTGTTTCCCTGAGTTGGGATGCCAATAAAGAGACAGATTTAGCGGGATACAGGGTTTGGCGAAGGAGCGATAGCGAGGATGGATTTACTGCTGTGACAGAGCTGATTGCTGAAAATGTCTACCACGATTCCAAAGTTGAAAAGAATCAGAGATACCATTATGCTATAACCGCCTTGGTTGAGAATGGGAATGAGAGCGAAAGATCCGAGGCTGTCTCTGTAGTTCTAGGAAGAGAGGGGTTATGAAAATCTACAGATACAAACACAAGGATAAGACTGCGTATGGTGTGCTGAAGGAGGAGCAGCTGTATCCAGTTGTGGGGTCCATCTACAGGAAACTGGAGCTTAAAAAAAAAGGTGTGCCCATCAGTGATGTCTTCCTGCTTCCTCCTGTAAAACCATCAAAAATTGTGGCCATCGGCCGCAACTATAAGGACCATGCCGCTGAAATGGGGAAACCTTTGCCAGAGGAACCCTTGATTTTTCTCAAACCACCCTCGGCGTTAGTGGGGCCGAATGAGATCATCATCTATCCCAAAATGTCGAAACGGGTGGATTATGAGGGAGAGTTAGCTGTCGTCATCCGCAAAAAAGCACGTCTTCTGGCAGAGGACGACGACGTTCAGCCATATATTCTAGGCTATTCGTGCTTTAACGATGTCACTGCAAGGGATTTGCAGCGCAAAGACGTACAGTTTACGCGAGGAAAATCATTTGATACCTTTGCAGCCCTTGGTCCATGTATTGCTACGGAGATCGACCCCTCTGCTCTCAGGCTGAAAACATTCTTGAACGGGAAACTCAAGCAATCTGCAAACACAAAGAATCTGATTTTTCCCATTCCGTATCTTGTGAGGTTCATCTCCCAAGTCATGACTCTCAATCCGGGCGATATCATTGCGACAGGAACACCCGCGGGCATAGGGCCCATGGTTCCCGGAGATCGAGTGGATGTCCAGATCGAGGGAATTGGTGTGCTTTCAAACAAGATGCTGAAAATTAAATAATACCGTGTTCGTTTTGGTGATTTGTGATAAATTGATTAACCTGGATTAACCATATCAACGCGATCAGGAGGTTAAAATGCAGTTTTTCTTGGATACGGCAAATTTAGACCAGATCAAAGAAGCCGTCAGCTGGGGGATCATCGACGGTGTGACGACCAACCCATCCTTGGTCTCGAAGGAAAACATGAAGTTTGAAGAGCTGATAAAGGAAATCTGTCGCACTGTTCCAGGTCCAGTGAGCGTCGAAAGCGTTTCCACGAGGGCTAAGGATATCATCGAGGAAGCAAGAGGATTGGCATCGCTCGCTGATAACGTGGTCGTGAAAGTGCCGATTTGCCTGGAGGGGCTAAAAGCGATAAAAGCTCTTGCCAATGAAGGTATCGATGTGAACACCACATTGATCTTTTCTCCCTCCCAGGCCCTTCTTGCCGCTAAAGCCGGGGCAAAATTTGTCAGTCCGTTTGTAGGTCGCCTGGATGACATCTCCCATGATGGGATGGATCTGGTTGATCAGATCATTACCATCTATAACAATTATGGGATTGAAACAGAGGTGATCGTTGCGAGCATCAGACATCCTCTTCATGTTGTCGAGGCCGCACTGATGGGAGCGGATATCGCTACCATGCCCTTCTCCTCGCTTGAGAAACTTATCAAACATCCCTTGACAGATATTGGGATGGAAAAATTCCTGAACGACTGGAAAAAGGTCAAGCTCGATTGAGCGAGCAGCACAATGAGTGTCGATAAGAAGCTGGAAGAACTCAACCGGAGGAATCGCCTTGCGGAATTGGGCGGAGGTGAGGAGCGGATAAAAAAACGGCATGCAGAGGGAAAACTCACCGCCAGAGAAAGAGTAAACCTTCTTCTGGATGAAGGATCCTTCCAGGAAATGGATAAGCTTGTTGTGCATCGCTGTTTTGACTTTGGGATGGAGACAAAGAAAATTTACGGTGATGGGGTAGTGACAGGATACGGGACGATCGAGGGCCGTACTGTTTTTATTTTTGCCCAGGATTTTACAGTGTTTGGAGGCTCGCTGAGTGAAACCTACGGAGCGAAGATCTGTAAGATCATGGATCTGGCCATGAAATCCGGCGCTCCGATCATAGGACTCAACGATTCGGGTGGCGCACGCATTCAGGAAGGGGTGGCAAGTCTGGCGAGTTATGCGGACATATTTTTGAGGAATGTCCTCGCTTCTGGGGTAGTCCCCCAGATCTCAGCGATCATGGGACCATGCGCTGGAGGGGCTGTCTATTCTCCTGCGATCACAGATTTCACCATTATGACTAAAGGGATCAGCAACATGTTCATCACGGGTCCGGATGTGATCAAAGCGGTGACCCATGAAGATGTGACCATGGAGGAATTGGGGGGCGCTGAAACGCATAACACTCTCAGCGGTGTGGCGCACTTCGCAGCAGAAAATGAAGAACAGACATTCCTACTGATCCGCGAGCTTTTATCCTTCATTCCTGATAACAACATGGAGGACCCTCCTGAAAGGGAAACATCCGACCCCCCTGATCGCCTGAATGAGGATTTGAATAGTATGCTGCCGGAAGATCCCAACCAGCCGTATGATATCAGAACAATTGTCCGGGAAGTGTTGGATGATAATTATTTCTTCGAAGTCCAGGAGCATTATGCCAAAAATATCGTCATCGGCTTCGGCCGGCTAGAAGGCAAGTCTGTGGCCATAGTTGCCAATCAACCCGACCACTTGGCCGGTGTCCTCGATATCAATTCATCCGATAAAGGGGCACGATTCATCCGCTTCTGTGATGCGTTCAACATTCCCCTGATCACTTTTGAAGATGTCCCTGGTTTTTTACCAGGTGTGGCACAGGAACATGGAGGAATCATTCGACACGGCGCTAAGCTGCTCTATGCATTTGCTGATGCCACTGTACCCAAGATCACCATCATCACACGCAAAGCGTATGGAGGTGCCTATTGTGTTATGGCGTCCAAACATATCCGTGCCGATGTGAATTTTGTGTATCCCACGGCAGAAATTGCTGTGATGGGTCCGGAAGGCGCTGTGAATATCGTGTACAAAAGAGAACTCAATGGAGCGGAGGATGCAGATAAGATCCGGCAGGAAAAAATCGACGAGTTCAGGGAAAAATTTGCCAATCCCTACATTGCCTGCGAACGGGGATATTGTGATGAAATTATTGAGCCCAAGTTTACACGATCCAAACTCATCGCTGCCCTGAGAATGCTGGATAAGAAACGGGATCAAAATCCTCCCAAAAAACACGGGAACATTCCTCTCTAATCCCATCACCTGACGACCTATGCCTGAAAAGAAATGAATTCACACAAAATGTTTAAAAAAATATTGATTGCCAACAGGGGTGAAATTGCTGTCAGGGTCATACGCGCCTGTCGTGAAATGGGGATAACCTCTGTGGCTGTTTTTTCTGAAGCCGACAGGAA
The DNA here is from genome assembly GCA_023135995.1 of Candidatus Aminicenantota bacterium. Taxonomy (GTDB): domain Bacteria; phylum Acidobacteriota; class Aminicenantia; order Aminicenantales; family Aminicenantaceae; genus WTAW01. The sequence continues at coordinate 10,501 of JAGLRY010000280.1, forward strand.
GGCCCTGCATGTCAGGCTGGCCGATGAGGCCTATCTTTTAGGAGGAGCAAGTCCGGCAGAGAGCTATCTTCACATCGACAAAATCATTTCAATAACCAAAAGGTGTGGAGCAGAGGCTTTGCATCCCGGCTATGGTTTTTTGGCGGAGAATTCCGAATTTGTACGCCGCTGTGAAGAGGAAAATATCGTTTTTATCGGGCCTCCTTCTCTGCCCATGGAGATCATGGGAAGAAAGACCGCCTCACGCGTGAAAATGAAGGGAGCAGGAGTTCCGATCATCCCCGGAACACTCCAATCCATTGACGATGAGAAAACACTCGTTAAAGAAGCCGAAAAAATTAAACTCCCGATACTGTTGAAGGCAGCTTCAGGCGGAGGAGGAAAAGGATTGCGGCTTGTGAGGAAGAGCGAGGAGCTCGTCTCCTCTTTCCGGTTAGCCAGGTCTGAGGCCAAATCAAGCTTTGATGATCCTTCGGTCTATTTGGAGAAATACATCGAGGAGCCCCATCACATCGAGATCCAGATTCTTGCCGATCACTATGGACATGTTGTCTACCTTGGCGAAAGAGAATGTTCTATCCAGCGGCGTTATCAAAAAGTTCTGGAGGAGACGCCTTCGCCGTTCTTGGAGGACGGCACCCGTCACGAAATGGGCAGGATTGCAGTTAAGGCAGCATCGGCTGTCAACTACAGAAACGCTGGGACTGTGGAATTTATTGTTGACAAAAACAGAAACTTTTACTTTTTAGAGATGAATACGCGGCTCCAAGTGGAGCATCCCGTGACTGAAATGGTTACAGGGATCGACTTAGTCAAGTGGCAGATGAAGATCGCCTCCGGAATGCCGCTAGTGCTGCAGCAGGAGGAAATCACTCCCAGGGGACATTCTATCCAATGCCGGATATATGCAGAAGACCCTGATAATGATTTTATGCCTTCTCCCGGTAAAATCACGCACCTTCGCACTCCATCGGGAGGTATCGGTGTAAGATATGATAACGGAACATATGAGGGATATGAAGTTCCACTGGAGTATGATTCACTGCTTTCCAAACTCGTCACATGGGGAGAGACTAGAGAAGAGGCCATCCAGCGGATGCTGAGAGCCCTGTCTGAATACCAGATTTACGGCATAAAGACCACCATCCCGTTTTTTATGAGGATTCTCCATCACCCCCAATTCCTCTCCGGCAACTACAACACCCATTTCATCGAAGCGCTCGAGAAGGAGAAGGATGGAAAAGAGACTGAGGAAGAAGTTGTTGCTCTTATCACAGCGGGGATCAAAACCTATCTGGAGAACAAATCGCGTTCCACATCTCGGGGATCGAGGAAAATAAGCAATTGGAAGTTTCAAGGCAGGCTAGAAAACTTATCGAGAAGGCTGTGACATGAACCTGTCTTTTTGGCTGAACAACCGTGAGTACAAACTGAGTATCAAGGAAAGACAGAAAAATGACATCCTGGTCGATCTCAACGGCAAGACATACGAGGTTGCGGTTGAGTTCCTCAACTCCGATGAGATCCTTTTGATCATCGATGGAAAAATATACAATGCCATAATTTGTGCAAGCAACTCGTCTTTCCGTGTGTGTGTCAACGGACAGAGCTTCGATATTGAAAAAAAGTCGGTTTCTCAGATTCTTGAGGGGAGGCACAACCAGAGGCAGAAGAGAGATGTTAAGACCTCCATGCCGGGAAAAATCGTGAAGGTGCTTATGACCGAAGGCGATGATGCGGAGGAAGGACAGGCTGTTTTAATACTCGAGGCCATGAAGATGCAGAATGAGATCAAATCTCCTCAAAAAGGCAAGGTTACCAAGATAATACCCAAGGCTGGTGACTCAGTGGAAACAGGGACTCTCCTTTTTTCTGTGGAATAAAAATTCACTTAGTGAAACCGCAATTCCAGACTTCTGTGATTTCGAATACGAACTGCAAGACATCAGTAGGACTCTCTCCATTTTAGATGTAGGGACCGTTTCCCAAACGGTCCGTTCGGGGAACGGACCCTACATAAAAAAGAACCATGCCCATTCAACCCTTCACGCGGTTTTCTCCATAACACAATTGGAGCACTCAGTAACGCTTATTATCCTGGATTATTCACGAGTTGATATTGCGTTTTTTGAACAAAGTATCGACATTTTTTATGAATAGTTCAGCTACAATAATGAAGCACGAATTTGTCTAAAATTTTGATAGTGAAACCGCGTT
>JAGLRY010000281.1 GCA_023135995.1 Candidatus Aminicenantota bacterium
ATTCCGAAAAAACAATGTAACATTCTGATATTGAGTCAGTTATGATAAGTATCGACATTTTTTATGAATAATTCAGGTTAGATAAGGAGAATATGATGCCGTTAGTCGAGGTTCATCTATTAGAAGGGAGAACTGACGAACAGAAAGAGGCGCTCCTCAAAGCCATCACAACGGCTGTTCATGAATCCATCGATGCACCACTTCCCACAATCCGTGTCTGGATCAATGAGTTCTCGCCTAAACACTACATGATCGCAGGAGAGCTTAAATCTCGGATGACCGAGCCGTAGGAAGTCAGTCAACGGCAACGCACAGTTTTTTGTTTATTTAACATTCCAGTGAGTGAAATTTAGGGGTATTATTCAACGATCTTCACACGAGCATCGTGCGCAAGGGTAAAATGCCCTTCTACGATAACCTGTTCACTCTCTTTGACGCCATCCAAAACTTCAGCATACTTTTCGTTTTCAAGACCGATCTCGATGTATCTCCATTTGGCCAGCCCATCCTCGACGACAAAAAGCAATTTCCGCTGCGACCTTGTTAAAATGGCATCCTGCGAAACGAGGAGTTTATTTTTGTGAATTTCAGCGGCGATCTCAACTTCGGCATGCATCCCTGGCTTTAATTCCTCTTCGGGATTTTCCACGTCGACAAAGACTTTACACGTCTTGTACTCGGGATTGACCATTGGACTGATTGCACTCACTTTTCCTTTGAAGACCTTTCCGGGGTAAGCGCTGAACCTTAGATCTACCTCTCGGCCGACTTGCATCTTTCCGATTTCACTCTCCAAGACTCTGGCATGGACCTTAATCCTGCTGATATTCACTAGAGTGAAGAGTTCACGCCCCACAGAGACATGCTCACCCGGAGATGCCTGGATATCTGCGATGATTCCAGAAAAAGGAGCCCTTATCTTTGTTTTCTCTAAATCGAGCTGTGCTTTTTTTACGCTGATCTCGGCCTGGGTTAAGCCTTTCATGGCCGCAACAACTTCGTCTTTTTTTTCTCCTGATTCGATCAGCGCCTTCTCGTACAGGCGCGACCGTCTCTCGAATTCTTCTCTTGAAATAAGTCCTTTTTGATATTGTTGCCCGGCTTCCTCAAACTGTTTTTTTGCATCACTCAACTCGCCGCTCTGATCTCCCCCACTTCCGCCTCCCACATCGGCAAAACGTTGCTCCACCAACATTTCTGAGAAAGCTTTCAAGCGTGTGGCTTCAGCATTCTCATAGCTAAGCCTGTACACCTGGTCATCCAGCTCTACCAGCAAATCACCCTTTCTCACATGTTTGCTCTCTTCCACATTGAGATTCTTGATAACGCCCGGGACTTCTGCCTTCATGACAATTTTTCTGTCAGTGACGGCTTCCGCAGGAGACCTCAGCTTGATGATAAGATCGCTCAGCTTGGCCTCCTCGACCTTTACTTGAAGGGGCGTCTCACTTGTCTTTGTCTCTTTAGCTTGTTCACCCGAAGAGGCCTCCCCCTCTCCGGAGTCAGATCCTTTTTTGACCACAAAATAATACACAGATAATCCTACCAAAACGGCTATCAGAACGATTGTTAATATTTTTTTTGGAAATATCATCTAAGTCCTCTCAATGATCCAACCTGCGATCTGGATAAATGGATTCCCTCCATTCCAATAACGTTTCCCGCTTGGGAATTGTTTCATTTATTATCTTTTACGACCGCTTCCTCCAGTTCTGAGAAAAATTCTGGCAAAGCAGCTGTCACTCTATGCCAGTTAGGAATGAGTTGCATAGCCGAAGGATTCTGCCAGAACAAATTCCCTGCTCGATTAATCCCGCCGGCAAAAGATTCAACGCACAGAGATTCTGCATGCCGGTCGAACTCCAAGTCGTTCAAAGCTGCATCTCCTCCATAACGGATAATGGCATCTTGTGCTATCTGTAAATAGATATTGCTCAAAGTTTTAAAAAAGCCCTCAGAGAATTCAACACCCTCCTGAGCGAGTATGCGAAAAATGGATTTGGCGATATCAATGGTCATCTTGAGAATCCCTTTCTCAGGATTACTCGGAATGAGGGGTTGATGTTTGTGCTCATAAGTATCGGCTATATCGACTTGACAGATCCTGTTGAGGGTCACACTTTTATAGACCTCGGCAAGCGTACCAACTTCTAATCCCCAATCACTGGGGATCCGCATGGCCATCGCTAAATCACGCCTCATGGCGATTTCCCCAGCTAGAGGATAACGAAAGCTGTCAATATAAAGTAAAAATGGCAGGTATCCTAAAATTTTCTCAAGAGATCGGATAAAAGGAGTAAAAAATAGACGCGTGGCTCGCCCGTACATCTTGGTTGTTACGCGGCTGTAGAACCCTTTGCAGAATTCATATTCCTCATAAGGATTTCCCACAGGAAAACACAACCGTCCCAACATAGCCCGGTCATAATTCACGATGTCACAATCATGGATGGCGATAACTCTGCTTTTCCCCCGAGCCAGTACATAACCCAGAGAAATCCATACAGCACGGCCCTTCCCCGCGTCCCCAGGAGATAGATTATGTCTCTCCAGCACTTGATAGAGCTTCTTGATATTTTTCCCATCGTTCCAGATGATTTTAAGTTTTTTCACTGAAGAAAAGGTCTCTTTGACCTCTTTGAATTGTGCAGACGTGGCTTTATCCAAGCATAGGATAATTTCATTGAGATAGGTCACTTTTTTCAATGTTTTCATTATATTGGGAAGGGCACCGCTTGCATATTCCCGGTAAAGCGAAGGCAGGACTAAAGCAATAGGCCGTATTCTAGAAAAGCTCTTGAGCTGATCTTCCAGTTTTTCGACATTCAGCGTCCCCAATCTATGAAAAGTCGTGATGACTCCATTCTGAAAAAAATCAGACATTTATCCCTCCTCGGATGGTACTTATCGCGATAACCCTTATATCAGAGAAGACAGTTGCTATTAGCATAAACAAAAAAGGCATCATCTGTCAATTTGGAGGAAGTGGGAATATTTTTTGTTTAGGAAACGGTCCCTTCACAAAAAGGTGACAGTCCCCTTTTCTCTTCACCCCTGGAAAAAGGTGACAGTCCCCTTTATTTTCCTTTGTTTATTGAATTCTCTTGGGGACGGTGAGACCATGGCCGATAGGATAGAGATCGGGGATCGAAACCGGCAGCTTTCCTTGTATGTCGATCTCACCAAAGAGTGCCTTGGCTGCCGCCATCTGTGCCTCATCAGCATACCTGTAAGCACACATATAGGCATCGACCTCAGGAAAATGCCGCAAAAAGTAGGGACTTCCAAAAGAGATCACAACCACACCTTTAGAAAGCTTTGCCGCTTCTCTGACAAGATGGACATGATTCATCTCAAGTCCTACGCTCCCTTTATTCGATCGTAAACGCGAAAAGAGCGCGAAAACCAAAACATCTGCAGCTCTGGCTTTCTTCAGTGCCAAATCCAGGTAATCCTGTCCGGTTGTCGCTTCGGCATAAAATTCGAAGACCTGAGAGCCTCTCTTCTTCATTTCCCTGACGAATGTCCTTCCGGCAAAAAACCCTCCCGGGTCGCTGCTCAAAGCTAGGACAGCTATGCTTTGTCTTTCCCCTGACAACGGGACCACGGCATCCTCGTTCTTCACCAGCGTCATCGATTTTTCAAAGGTCACCTCTGCCTGTCTGAGGTGTGCTCTCGGCGCGATCCTCATATCCAATAACTCAAGATCCACTAACTTTTGTTTGTATAAACCTAGCCTTGCCTTGGCCTCCAGAATCCTTTTCACAGAGACATCAATTCGATCTTCTGATATTTCACCGCTTCTCAC
>JAGLRY010000282.1 GCA_023135995.1 Candidatus Aminicenantota bacterium
TTCATAAAAAATGTCGATACTTTCACCTTTTTGTGTCACTTTTTTTTGTCGCCAGTATGTTTCTTGAGGATATTCAAAGCATAAGCGATCTGTCCGACAGAAATGGATTCATCATTGGGGGAATATATGATGGGCCTGAGAGTTTTAAATCCCTTCTGATTGAGAAGATGTTTGGTGGTTGTCAGCAGCCTCCTGTTGAGGAAGACGCCGCCGGTTAAAGCGACTGTGTCTATGCAGTGTTCCCGTCGCGCTCTTTCGGAAACTTTGAGAATCACCCGTGCCAGTGTGTTGTGAAATTTTGCAGAAATTTGGGGCACGGGAACTCCTTGGTTCAGGTCCTCTAAGATGGCTTTTATCGTGGGGCTGAATGAGATCTGAAAGGGTGACAGTCCCTTTTTCTGTGAGATGTAGGGACCGTTTCCCAAACGGTCCGTTCGGGGAACGGACCCTACAAAAAAAGGGGACAGTCCCCTTTTTCCAGGGGTAATCAAAAAAGGGGACTGTCCCCTTTTTTCATCATTTAAGATTGCAAACCTGTAGCTTTTTCGAATCCCTTCCTCGGCCGCTGATTCGAGCCTCATGGGGGCCTCTGCTTCGAACTCCATCTCCCGGGGCGCCAGCCCCACAAGGAACGACACGGCGTCGAACAACCGCCCGCAGCTCGATGCCATCGGGCTGTTGATGCCCCGCTCGATCATCTCCAGCACGGCATTTCTCTTCCTTGTGCTCACCTTTTTGAGGCTCTTTGAGGTCTCGATTCGTGCGCTTAACGTTTTCTTCGCTCGGGTCCCCTCATCACTCCTGTCAGTGCTCCTCCCAACACTCCTCCCACCACTCTTCTCTCCACTCCTCTCACCAAAAGTCTCATATAGATAGGCCACCGCCATCCGCCATGGTTGTTTCGCCGCCAAATCCCCTCCTGGGAGCGGTATATATTTGAAATGTCCTAACCTCTGGTAATTTTCATAATCCGCCAAAAGAAATTCCGCTCCCCAAGCGGTGCCGTCCTCGCCATATCCATACCCATCCAAGGAGACGCCCAAAACCATCTCACCCGGAGGAATCCTGTGTTCCAACAAAGCCGCTAACACATGTGCATAATGATGCTGGACCTGAATGTGTCGCAATCCCAATTTTTCGGCATATCGCGTCGTGTGAAAATTTGGATGAAGGTCCGACACCACAACCTTCGGCTTCAATTCAAACAGCCGCTTGAGATGTGCGATGGTCTCCTCAAAATATTGGAAATTCTTGTAATCATCCAGATCTCCCAGGAATTGGCTCGTCACAACATATCCATTCTTGTAGATGGATATGGTATCTTTGAGCTCCCCCCCGAGAGCCAGTACATGATGGGGCGATTCAAGCGCCGCCGGAACCTGCTGCGGATAGGGCACATACCCGCGTGCACGCCGCAAAAATAGGGGCTCGCCCCTGACAACCTTCATGACCGAATCGTCTGCCCTCATGTGGATGGGCCTGTCGTGCGTCAGGATATAATCACAGAGAGCTTCGATCCCTTCTTCGACATCCTTCATGATAGGGGAGTCCTTTTTATTCGAGCTTGTGGCCACGATGAGGGGGATCTTTTCGAGCAGGAGATGATGAAGCGGTGTGTAAGGGAGCATGAATCCCATCTCCTTGAGGTGAGGTGCGATCCCTCGAATGTCTGCCTTTGATTTCTCAAGGAGAACGATCGGACGCCTGACGGATAGGAGTTGGGCTTTTTCGGCGGCGTTGACGGCGGCGTATTTTTTGATAATGCTGAGATCCCTCGCCATCAGCGCCAGGGGTTTGGTCCTGCGCTCCTTGATCTGTCTCAGCCGCGCAACGGCATCAAAATTGAAAGGATCACAGACCAGATGGAATCCTCCCAATCCCTTAATGGCAAGGATCTTTCCTTTCTTGATGAGGGAGGCGGACTTCGGGACGCCCCCTTTGATCTCCTTATGGGTCTTGGCATTGATGAGGGAGATGTGTGGCCCACACACCGGGCACGCGATGGGTTGCGCATGGTATCTTCGGTCGAGAGGATTTTCGTATTCTTTGCGGCAATCTTCACACATGATGAAGCGTCGCATTGTGGTCCTGTCCCTGTCGTAGGGGAGATCCTCAACGATCGTGTAGCGGGGGCCGCAGTCTGTGCAGTTGATAAACGGATAAAGGTGTCGCCTGTCCGGAGGGGCCATCATTTCCTCTTTGCAGTTCTCACAGATGGAGATGTCCGGAGATATAAAGACAAAACTTTTGCCCTCTTTGGTTTTTTTGATGACAAAATCTCTGCAGTTGTGGAATTTGGATGATGAGGCGACTTGGATGTCTTCCACTTGGGCGAGAGGGGGTTTGTCTCTTTCGAATGCGGTGAAAAATTCCTTGAAATCCGTTTTGTCTTTGGATTCGAGGTGGATCTCCACGCCACGGCCGATGTTTTTGACCCAGCCGGTGTAATCGAGCTCTTTGGCGATTCGGTAGACGAAGGGGCGGAATCCAACACCTTGGACAACACCGAACACCACGACGTCTATCGCTTTGAATAAATACATCCGCAGTAATCCTGCCTGTAGATCTTGTGCTGTTTGCTGAGATCGACGCTTTTTTTAAATCCATCCTTCTTCTTGAAGTCGGCCTCGAAAAAGTCGATGCCGTATCGTTTCGCAAACATCCGGCCTATGCGGTTCATGACCTTTGACTTTTTCCAGGGGCTCAGACTCATCACTGTGGTGAACACATCGAATCCACCAACCGCCGCTGTTTGAGCGGTACGTTCAAGCCTCATGGCATAGCAAACATCACATCTTCGACCTTTTTCCGGTTCGTCCTTGAATTTTTCGGTCAGGTCAAACCAGTTTTCAGGAGCATATTCATCTTCGATCAGATCAAAACCGAGAGTTTGCGCAACCTTTTGAGTTTCCTCGAGTCTGAGCCGATATTCCTCCTCTGGGTGGATGTTAGGATTGCAGAAAAAGCCGATCACATCATAGTCCTCCTTTAGTAGATCCATGACATAGAGGGCATCTGGAGCACAACACACATGCACCAACATCCGTCGCTTTTTCATGACTTCCTATTTTAATGAAATTAAAAGGGACTGTCACCTTTTTCAAGAGGTAAGGAAACATCCCTAAAACCGTAAGGCCGTTTTCTTTTTATGTAGGGTCTGTTCCCCGAACGGA
>JAGLRY010000283.1 GCA_023135995.1 Candidatus Aminicenantota bacterium
GGAATGACATCAACACGGATTTGGAGAAGCTGCGACTCGGTCTTTAGGGTTGACACTTTGAAGCGAAAAGTAAAAAATATGGATCGAATGATTTAGGAGGAGACCTCGCTGAAAATTTTACTCTTGCGCAAACTTTATTTCCCTCTGGTTCTACTCATGTCCGCAGTCCTGCTCGGACTCGTAGTGCACGCGGAAGACTTTGGGTACATTCAGGGAAGGACTATAACTCCGGACCAGATCGCTCTTGCCGATGTCACAATCCAAATCTCAGAAGCAGACCTAAATTTTGAAAAAATCCTCACCAGCGACCACTCCGGAGCTTTCCATATGGCAGGACTTCTCCCCGGGCACTACACCATCCGATTCGAAACACCGGGATATCACTCCACCGTCCGATCGAATGTGTATGTCCTCCCCTCTCAATCGTTGTTCATAAAAGCTGTCCTCTGCAGAGAAGACAGCACAGACAGGTCATTTTCGGATGTGATACGAACGGATTTTAACCAATGCCTCCAGCAGACTATCCTCGACAAGATCAACCTGCATGCTCTCCCCTCAGCTCACAATGTCTGGGCGCTCATGGAAAATCAAGACCTCTCGGCCACGAGCAATCGCATCGATGTGGGAGGCTTGTGGAATAACATTCCCGCGGTTTTTAGCGCCAGAGGCGGGGGATCTTGGACACAGACCTCCTATTATTTAAACGGATTTGACATAACCGATCCATATTGGACAGGGATGCCGCTGTTTTTTCCTGACTACTACGCATTGGGATACACGCAACTATACAATGCAAGTTTTCCTCCTTACATCCTTTCCCCTGGAGGCCAATTCAACCTGATCACTCAAACTGAACGATCAACCTACCATGGAGGAATCTCCGCATTCTATACCCAACGATCTTTACAGGCTTCAAATATCACCCCAGAACTGGAAGAAGAAGGTATATATGAAGCCCACACTTTCGATTATCTACTGGATGGGAATTTTCATATATCCGGTCCGTTGGTCAAGAACAAACTGTCCTTTTTTGCTTCAGTGACGGCCAACGACATCTCCCGTGATATGGCCGAATTCGATGAAATGGATAAGTCATCGCTGCTCTCGGGTCTGATAAGCCTGCGGTACAACTTTTCCCAGAGTTATCTTCGTTTGCTCTGGACGGGCCAGAAGATCTCCTATGCATCCTACGGTGCGGATAGAAAGATACCTTTTTCAGCGACATCCAATCGTAAGGACACATATGATGTCTTTCAGGCGATCTGGACCGCTTGGATTCAGAACAAACACTTTTTTAAGGTCGGGCTCAACTATACATACGGCCATATTCAGTCCGATCTACAAGATGACGTCGTCGGTCCCCACGGCCTCGAAATTTTCCAGAGGATACCGAGCGGCCCCGCTCCCCTAACCTACAAGGACACACGAAAGACCTTCGCCTTTCTCCTCCGAGGAGATTCGTTGTTCAGTAACCTACTTTTTGGGGACCACAGGCTTCAATACGGCCTGCAAGTGCAAAAATCCCAATCTTTTTCGCAAAAGAGCATCCAAGAGAATCGACACCTTCATTTCTATAATGGAGATCCCCTTGAGGTCGTTAAGTACAGCACTCCCGTCGAACATGATGAAGCCTCCTTCCAATTCAATTTTTATGTCCAGGACACCCTGACCTTTTCCAGTCTGCTCTCTTTGTATTTCGGACTGAACTTCGACTACAGCAAAGGATGGATTCCGGGAGGTGGTTCGGAGCCTTCTTTACAAAATGCACCCGCAAGAGAGAGCAGAGTTCAGTGGTTTTCAGTGTCCCCACGCATCGGGATCATCATTCCTCTATCCTCTTCGAAACAATCGGCTCTGAAACTGTCATTCGCCCGCTACTATTTTCGACTGCCCCTCAGTTATCTCACCTATGGCAATCCCGGTGCCCTCGGAGGCCTGGTCTATGCCTGGAACGACAGGAATGATGACAACCGGTTTCAAGAGGAGGAGACAGGAAAACTCCTCAGGCGTGAAGGCCCGCTCTACTCCAGCATTGACCCAGCCCTTAAAAGGCCCTACACGGATGAATATGCCATCGTTTTTAATTCTGCATTCGGCTCTGATTGGTATTTTGCTCTTGGCGGATTTTATCGGGGCACAAGAAACCTAGTAAAAACCTTGAACACTGGAGTTCCCTTTTCGGCATACGACTCACAGTACATCCTGGATCTTGGCGATGATGCCATTTCCAAAACTGAAGATGATCAGATTTTTACTGTCTATGATCAGTGGAGCAACACCCTCGGACAAGACTTTTTTCTCCTCACGAATCATACCGATGACCCTCGGGTTTCCCACTACTTTGGCGTTGACTTGAATCTAATCAAAAGATTTGGGTCCACATTCGCTTTTTTCCTCTCGATGACCGCTACACAGGCGGAGGGCTCAACCAATCCAGGGAACACAGAATGGGAAAACGATGACGGTGTTTTAGGAATCCTCTTCGATAATCCGAACACACTGATCAACACCAAAGGAAGACTGCGTTTCGACAGAGCATACACAGTCAGGATCGGACTTAATTACTTGGCCCCTTTTGATATCAATTTTGGCTGTGTCATCAAGTATTACGACGGTCAACCGTTCTCGAGGAAGATCATCGTAGAAAACATGAACCAAGGCCCCTTTTATATCCAAGCCCATTCACGCGGTGCTGTGCGCTATGAATTCAATCTCACGCTCGACCTCCGCATAGAGAAAGCCATCCGTATCGGAAAATCAAAACTTAGGCTTCTTCTCGACGGATTCAACATTCTCAACAGCGGGCTTGCCACGGAAGAGAATCAGTGGACCGGTCCTGAGTTCAAACTGCGTTATGCCACAGAGATCCAGTCCCCGAGAGTCTTCCGCTTAGGTCTGGCCTACGAATTCTAAAAGCACCTGAGTCTATGATCATTCGGAACTCCATTCATCACGGATTTCGAGATGATCACAATGATCAGGACTTGTCTTGACATCATAAACACATTATGTTACCAAATCCCCTACTGCCTATGATGGTTAAACGGAGGATGCTTCACCTACTCATCCTTTGTATCCTTGGCTTCAATCTTGTTCTCCACTCCTCCCCAAAAGCTCCCAAGTACACCGATCAAGAATGCCTGACGTGTCACGGGAATAAAAATCTCGCACAGGTCCTAAAAAACGGTGCTGTCCGGTCTCTCTATGTGAATCCTGAGGAATGGACACAGGATGTGCACAAAATGGGACAGCTTTCGTGTGTGGATTGCCACACCCATGCCAATCCCTACGTGCATTTTCGGGAGGGATTTGTCGATGTGGACTGCACCAAATGTCATCCCGAACAGTCAGAAGAGTACCTCAAGAATGTGCATTTTGAGTACACACCCATACTGCCGGATAGAGAACTCCCTCTCTGTTATCACTGCCATACTAAACATCACATCCTCCGCCATGATGATCCCTCCGCATCCATACACGAAAAAAACATTGAAGCGACTTGTGGAGTATGTCACCCGGAAGTCATGGTGAAGAACATACTCAAAGGTTCCTCGATCGGAAAAGTATCAGGACACCGAAAGGGAGACATCTCCGAAATGTTCGACATGGCCGTATGTATCCAATGTCATAATCCCGCACATGGAACCAATACGGTATACAAAGATTTTTGTACACGTTGTCATGACCCGCAAAAGAAAGCGAATATCGCCATGGGCCCCACTCACCTGAATTCAACAAAATGGACTGGCTTTAACACAGTGGGTGGCGGGTTAACTCTTTTCCTTATCTTGGGGACATTTGTGTACATGGGATTCAAATCTCGGAATAGATTCCGAGAGAGGTTGCTAGACTGGCATGAAACCATGAAAGTCAAAGAGACCGTAGAAAAGGAAAAAAAAGAAGAAGCAATAAACACGGATATGGAGCACCCTGAAGGCAAACAAGAAGACAATGAGCAATAAATCGAAAAAATACGCCATGCTTTTCGACTTGAGAAAGTGTATTGGCTGCAACACATGTTCCATAGTCTGCAAGAGTGAAAATGATGTCCCGCTCAGTGTCTGGCGAGCCTGGGTCAAAAAAATCGAGAAGGGGCATTATCCTCATGTGAGAGAATTTTCACTTCCCATCGTGTGTAACAACTGTGAAGATCCGATCTGTGTGACTGTCTGTCCGGTCAATGCCGGGATCAAGCGCCCAGATGGGATCGTCTATATCGACCCGCACAGGTGTATCGGATGCCGTTACTGCATGGCATCCTGTCCGTATGGCGTGAGGTACATCAACCCAAGAAAAAAGATCGCAGAGAAGTGCTATTGGTGCCACCATAGAGTGGATGCGGGTCTTATGCCGGCATGCGTGGTCACCTGCCCGACCGGGGCCATCCTTTTCGGCGATCTGAACGATCCGGAAAGCGAGATCGCGCAGGTTATTGCCAAAAATGCGGTTCACGTCATAAAGCCTGAAATGGGGACATCCCCCCAGACGTATTACATCGGATTGGATATCGAATCTGTGGAAGCCGTAGAGGAAGAGAAGTGATGGAGACACAAGTTCTTTACAACATCACCCATCAGGAAACTTTCGGCCTATTTATCGCCATTTATTTTTATTTGACCGGCCTGAGCGCCGGCTCCTTCATACTCTCCACTCTATCCTATGGCTTTGGGATGGAGCAGTACAAACCTCTGGGCAAAGTGGGGGTCGTTCTGGCAACGGTCCTTTTGATTTTTGCACCCCTCTTCCTGCTATTCCACATAGGAGCCCCCTACAGAGCCTGGCATCTCTTTGTCTATCTCAACTGGTCATCTCCCATAACTTGGGGATCATTCTTGCTCGTGCTCTATCCCATTAACTGTATCATCTACGGTATTTTCATGTTCAAGGGGAACCTCAAACTCACGCGCCTGTTCGGATTCATCGGTATTCCCCTGGCTATATCTGTCCATGGATATACTGGTTTCATATTGGCTTTCGGCAAAGCAAGGGCTCTTTGGAACACGGCCATCATGCCGATCCTTTTCCTTGCGTCGGCCATTGTGTCTGGGATAGCTTTGATGATTCTAGTCTGTCTCATCATCGGGCGATTTTTTTCCAAAGAAAAGACAATCAACAAGGACTTGATCTTCAGTTTGAGCAAACTGCTCGCATGGATGATCGTTTTTGACCTCTTCCTAGTCGGAAGCGATCTTCTTGTCCTGTCGATCTCTCACTCGGATGCTCAGGCTGCGTTCCACCTTCTTCTCGGAGGGAATTTCAGCTTTCTCTTCCTGGTTGTGGAGAATGTACTGGGCAAGATCCTTCCGTTTATCCTGCTTGTTGTTCCGAGATTCAGAAATTTGGTCACTGTAACGATCGCATCCATCCTGGTGGTCGTCGGTATATTTTTCATGAGGTATGTTGTCGTTTTAGCTGGGGAATTTATTCCCTTATTGTAATGATAATGAATAGTACATGTGGATTGAGCCAATGCTAAAAAAAAGATACTCAAGACGGAGATTCATGAAGACCGGCATCACCTGGACTGCAGGCTTGGCGGCCAGCCGTCATGCCCTATCCACACCCCTCGATAACAGACAGAGAGCCGTATCCCGTACATCGTTAAAATCTTTGACCGCAATCCCCACAACATGCAAACAGTGTCCCGCAGGATGCGGCGTAATCGCTTACCTGAACGGCAATAGGCTCATCCAGATCCTCGGGAATCCAGCTCACCCTATTAATCATGGAGGAATATGTGCCAAGGGAGTGGCAGGGATCAACCTCGCCAACGACCCAGAAAGACTGCTATATCCGATGAAAAGAGTAGGCTCCAGGGGGGATGGAGCGTGGACACGCGTTACCTGGGACGAAGTGTATGTTTTGCTCAGCCAACGCATCAGAGGTCTTATCCCAAACAGAAGATTTAATGAATGGCTCACAGACACCGGGGAAGACGATCCCCTGCTTAACAGGCTCTTGGATGCCATCGGTTCGAGCGTTATAAACCGGCATCGTCTGAAGAACAGCAATCGAAACGCTGCCTTACAATCGATGGTCCAAACGTCCCAAATACTCGAAGATGTGGGCCACAGCCGGCTCATTTTAAACTTTGGGGCCAATCCGTATGCGAATCACGACCGGTTCTTTCCTATGGCCCAACAGCTCGTCGACGCCAGAGTCAATAAGGGCGCAAGGCTCATCACTTTTGACGTCAGGATGTCAGAGACAGCCGCTCAAAGCGATGAATGGTATCCCATTCAAGCGGGTACTGACGCCATAGTCGCTTTGGCGATCGCCCACATCATTGTGGAAAAAAATCTTGTGAACAGTGGTTTTATCCAACAAAAGACAAATACCTCCCTGGGCCAGTTGAGACGCCACCTCACTCCATATACGCCGGAAGCTGCTGAGAGAGAAAGCGGAGTTAAAGCGACAGTCATCGAAAAACTCGCTGTGGAATTCGGCTCGCAAACACCCTCAGTGGCCATCACTGGAGGGGGCATCAGCGATCATGAGAACGGGATGCAAAATGTCCGGTGCGTCTCCCTTCTCAATTGGATCATGGGGAATTTGGAGAAAAAGGGAGGAATTTTCGTGCCTCCCTTGACAGAATTCCATCATTTTGACCGACAGCCCCCATCTGAAACTATCGGTGCCACAGAAAAGAATATTGGGAATCCGTCTCAAGTTTTCGATCAAAAACACAAGATCGACACCTATTTTGCTTATATGGCGAATCCAGCTTATTCTGAACCCGATAATGTTTCAGTATCCCGCAACCTCCGAGACGAAAACAAGGTGCCATTCCTCGTGGTGATGGATACACATCTCAATGAAACAGCCCAACTCGCCGATCTTGTGCTCCCCGCAGCCTCTTATCTGGAAGGATGGGATCTAGAGGTCTTTCCCACCATCGACAGGAAGATCATCCTCAACCTCAGGCAGCCGGTCGTCTCACTTTTGAGCAGTGCCCAGGCTTTACGCATGACGGCGTTTGAGGAGGGAAAACTTCTTGAGGACATATTTCGCCCAAGGGGAGAAGCTAAGGAAATTGGCAATTTTAGTTTAGAACTCTCCCGAAGATTAGGGGAAGACATAAAGAGGTTATTCCCCTATAAAAACACAAGAGAGTTCGTCACCAAGGCAGTGGAAGCCATCGAAGAGTGTGATCTCGAAATTTTAAAAAGAGAGGGCTTCTGGAGTGGAAGGCTTCCCGCGTCGCTCGATTTGATACACCCTGGAATGGAGCGGTCACAAGGCACAAAACAAATTGTGTCTATCTCCTCACCAACAGAAGAGAACCGGCCTTTCCCTCCAATGCCTGTGTATTCGCCTCTTAATACGCACAAAGATCTAAGCGGTAATGAGTTCATCCTCACGATGTATAAATCCAATTTGTGGGCAAAGGGCACAGCCAACAGCAAGTGGGTGCGGGAAATATTCCACGAAAACCGCCTGTGGATCAACAGAGAGGCGGCTGCAAAACTGAACATCTCAAATGGAGATATGGTGCGTGTCGTCTCGTCCGCAGGTGCTCTCCATATTCGTGTGATCACAACAGGCCGTATCCATCCTCGCTCTGTTGCTCTGGCTGAAGGTTTGGGACACGATGCTGTTGGGAACGTAGCCAAAGGCAAACGATTCAAAAGCTCTGATCTGGACACCCCTCTCATCTGGTGGACAAGATCCGGTAATGGCGTGAATCCATACACGATCATCGAAAGACGGAAAGACCCGTGTGGAGGTGGATATGCCCTCAAGGATACAGTCGTCCGGATAGAAAAAACATGAAAAGACCAAGGGATATCCCTGAAAGGAGTATGAAATGCTGAAAAAATTCATACCCATAATCCTTGCCATTATTGTTATTTGCGCACTTCACACGACATCCATCACAGCAGAGGAAAACTCTCCAGGACAAATAAGGAGGCTGACTCAATCCGGGAATAACGTGGCCTTGTATCCCTGCTTGAGCAGCGATGGACAGAAAATGCTCTACACTCTGAAGATCAAAGAGAGTGAAGAGGAGGCCAAGGCGATCAAGATCATGAACCTCGAAAACGGCACTGAGACGGAGCTGTTCCGTGACGGCACTCAACCAGCGCCCAGCCCTTTTGAAGAGAGCTTCTTGCGCGTGGGTTCCAAACCTCCGGTATTGAGTGGAAACGGAAAAATCGCTGTATTTGCCCTAGGCATAGACAATCCACTCAACTTGCAGGACCACTTTCTGGCCGTTTTGCCCACAGATGGCTCTGGATTTTGGGTGACTTCTTTTCCCATCCAAAATCTGGAGGGAATGGACCTGGAATCCCTTGAGTTCGAAAACGGAGATTGGGAAAGAGTGGCCAACTACGCCCTCAGCGCCGATGGCAACAGGATCGCCTGTTTAGTGAAAGGACATTTGGGGCCGCGAAGATTTGGAAGTTCCAGCGGGATCATCCTCCTGGATGTACCGACGAAAAAACAGACCACTCTTCTCGCACCAGAGTTTAAAACCGATGGATGGGCCTGGCTTTCATCCCCCCGCCGGCCATCAACGGGTGGAGGCTGGGCGTTTTGTCTGAGTGAAAATGGCCAGACAGTCGTTTTCGGTGCCCAATCTTCTGAAGACCCAAAAAATTATGACCTCTACACAGCTGATTGGAATAACCGAGAAATAAAACAACTCACGGATTTCAGCGACCGATGGTTCAGCCTCGCTGACATTACTCAGAACGGCCAGATAGTGCTATTCTTTTACAACGGAGCAAAAAAGCAGGGCATCGGAACCTACAGGATTAACTCGGATGGGACCGGTCTGACATATCTTGAATCTCAGACAGCACCAAGGATCGAATTATTTGATATGTCGGGGGATGGTCGTTTTGCTTTCTTCAAAAATATCTATCAAGGAATAAAACTGAATCTCCAAACAGGTGAAGAGATCGTGGCCTTTTCGGAAGAAACTGAAGGTTACGTCCAGGGTATCACACCCATGGATTTTCCCCATTTTCCATCGTTCTGGAGGCCCCAGATCATGAGTGTATCGGGTGAGAGAGTCCTGCTCGTCGGACCTCCACAGGGAAAGGATTCGCCAGAGATATACCTTTTAACCATAGACACAGATTAAAATGCCCTTACCAAAATACAAAAAACAGTTTTGGTTGGTGATATCTATCGGAATCGTCATACTTCTTCTCGCTGGAGGAGGATTGAGTGTCTATCTTGTGCGATATTCAGCCACGAACGACCGTGTGTGTGTGCAGTGCCATCCGGAGCTCATCGACCTCTGGCAGGGATCCAAAGGCCATCCTGCAGATACGACATCATGCCATGAATGCCACTCTCCGGGTCAAAAAATCCTCCCCTCTGATTGGAATATTGTCAGACATATCCGGAATCAGATCGCTCCTCCAAAATATTTGGCTGATGACATTTTAACATCACAACGCTGTCTGGACTGCCATGAGGACGTCCTTGATCTTGGCTATGAGGTTAAGAAGAAAGTCATAAAATTCACACACCGCTATCATATCGATGAAGGTTTGGAGTGTGTGGACTGTCACCGAACGGCTGGACATGCGTACATGACAGGAAGCACCAACCGCCCTAGCATCGATGAATGTCGAGATTGTCACATTATGGAATTCACGGGTCCGCCTAAATCCCAGAAGTGTTTCAGCTGTCACGAAGTGATACTGACGCCAGGGAAGACTTTACAATGATAAAGACGATCGATATTTTCTTTGTGCTCTGCGTCCTTGTGGTGTTTTTCTGGGGGATAAACAAACGTTTTCGGGTGTGGCGCAGGGGAACTCAAGATGACCGTTCCGACAGGATGGGATACCGTTTAAGAACTCTCCTTTTTGATGGAATCGCTCACCGCTCCATTCTTCGCGATCCATTTCCGGGAATTCTGCATCTATTCATATTTCTCGGCTTTCTCATCCCCCTCTTCGTGATTTTTATCGTTCAGTTTATGTTCATCCTTCCGCTACCTATCTCAAAGATGGTATCACTTTTCATGGATATTGTCGGTTTTGCCGCCTTTGTATCACTTCTCCTGATCCTTTACCGCAGGTATATCACACGTCCTCAACGATTATCCAACACCCCTGAGGACCTAACCGTCCTTCTTCTGCTCCTGACTATCATTTTGACTGGATTTCTCGTCGAGAGCTTGCGCCTATCTGTCATCGGAGAGGATACACAGGTCTGGGCGCCCATCGGAAATACAATCGCATCCCTGTGGAACGCCACGGGGATGGATAACCAAGTCAAAGGTACGCTCACAACTCTGTTTTTCAGGATTCACTTTTTTTTAGTCCTCGCAACGATCGCTTACATCCCCTTCACCAAGCTCTTTCATATCATCTCTTCGCCCCTGAACATCCTCTACCGCTCTCTTGAACCGAAAGGCGCTGCTAGCCACATGGATCTAGAGGATGAGGAGGCGGAGAGCTTCGGGATCAACACGATCGAGGAGTTCTCTTGGAAACATCTTATGGACCTGGATGCCTGCACACAATGTGGAAGGTGCCAAGACCACTGTCCCGCGCATCTCACCGAAAAATCCCTCTCCCCAAAAGTGATGATCGATGACCTGAAAAATCATATGCACCTCACTATCCCGCAACGTCTCGGACGAAAGGCCCAAACGAGTGACGCCGCAGAAATCCCTCCACTTGTCGGGGAGGTCATCGCCGAGGATGTCCTCTGGGCATGCACCACCTGCCGATCGTGTATGGAACACTGCCCTGTCTATGTGGAGCATGTGGATAAGATCATCGACATGAGGCGTTATCAAGTTCTTATGGAGAGCAAGTTCCCCGAAGAGCTCACAACAGCCTTTCGCGGATTGGAGAAAAACTCGAACCCCTGGGGTTTAGGCTTCGACACGCGTGCGGACTGGGTGGGGGAAATGAACGTTCCGATCCTTTCAGAGACTGAAGGAGAAGAGATCGACTGCCTGTTCTTCGTGGGGTGTATCCGGTCTTACGATGACCGCAACAAAAAAGTTTCCTTAGCTATGATCAAGATCTTGAACCATCTGGGTGTGAAGTTCGCCATCCTGGGGATGGAAGAGGGATGCTGTGGGGATCCTGCCCGGCGGGTCGGCAACGAATATCTCTACCAGATCCTTGCTCAGACCAATATTGAGACATTCCAGAGATACAACATCAAAAAAATCTTAACGAGCTGTCCGCACTGTTATAACACCTTTAAGAACGAGTATCCCCAACTGGGCTTCACCATCGATGTCGTCCATCACACAGAATTTCTGTGGGAGAGTCTGAAAAAGAGCCAACTGAGACTCACAGAGGGCCAGGCCAAGACTATCACCTATCATGACC
This sequence comes from Candidatus Aminicenantota bacterium, assembly GCA_023135995.1. Classification (GTDB taxonomy): domain Bacteria; phylum Acidobacteriota; class Aminicenantia; order Aminicenantales; family Aminicenantaceae; genus WTAW01. Next base: position 11,316 of record JAGLRY010000283.1, read on the forward strand.
CCTGCTATCTCGGGAGGTACAATGATATATTCGAGCCACCGAGAGACATCCTCCGTTCGCTGCCCTCTTTGGACGTTCGAGAAATGAAGCGCTCCAGGGCCGATTCCTTGTGCTGTGGTGCGGGAGGCGGTTGGATGTGGATGGATGAGAAAATAGGAAAGAGGATCAACATCGAACGCCTCGAAGATGCCCTTGCATCCCGCTGCGAAGGAATGGCCACTGCCTGTCCGTTCTGTGTGACCATGTTTAACGATGCGATCAAAGACAAGGAGCTTGATAACGAATTCCGGATCTGGGATATCGCGGAACTCATTGCCGATTCCATCGCTGAAACCGACTAGGCGTTAGAGGAGAATCTCTCGGATAACAGCGATGGCGCGTTCCACATCTTCATCATCGACATCCTTGTGTGTCACAAAACGGATGTCTTTGGCTGGCGTAGCCAAGGCGAGCACGTCTCTCTCCTTAAGCTTTATGATGAATTCATCGGCGGATAATTCCGGATGATCGAATCCAAATATGATGATATCTGTCTCCACATGTGCAGGGTTGAGATTGATCCCGGGCAGATCATGAATCTCCATGGCCAGCCTTTTCGCTCGTGTATGATCCTCTCCCAAACGAGACACCATTTCATTGAGCGCTACAATGCCTGCAGCTGCCAAGATTCCCACTTGTCTCATCCCACCACCTAAAGCTTTTCGCACTCTCCGCGCCTGATCGATAAAGATTTGCGGTCCGATAAGGACAGACCCCACAGGGGCTGACAGTCCCTTTGATAGGCAGAACATGATCGAATCCCCGATAGCCGCATACTCATCGACAGGGATACCCGTCGCTTGACTGGCGTTGAACACACGTGCCCCATCATAATGGATTTTGACATCATGTCTGTCCGCGACCTCGCGGATGGCTTTCAAGTTCTCCATGGGGACTATGGCTCCACCCCATCCGTTGTGTGAGTTTTCCACACAGATAAGCGACGTTCTGGGCAGATGAACAGACGGTTTTTTGATGTTGCGCTCCACCTCTGATGGGTCCATAGCTCCCCTGTTCGATGGAAGAGGCCTTGGATTTATCCTGGAGATAAAGGTTATACTCGTTGATTCCATGTTGTAGATATGGGCTTTGGCTTCTAAGATGACTTCATCCAATTCCCTGGTCCAGACATTGACTGCAATGGAATTTCCCATCGTTCCAGACGGGACGTAGAGGGCGGCCTCTTTGTGCATCAGGTCTGCGGCCATGGATTCCAACTCTTGCACTGTTGGATCATCCCCCAAGACATCATCCCCAACGATGGCTTCTGCCATGGCTTTTCTCATCTGTTCAGTAGGTCGTGTGACTGTGTCGCTCCTGAAATCCGAGATCTTATGCATCTGTCTATCCTCCTTAAGGATGAGGAAAGACACATTATAATTAAATCGTGCTCTATCAGCAAATCTTTTCACTCAAA
>JAGLRY010000284.1 GCA_023135995.1 Candidatus Aminicenantota bacterium
CAGGAAACTTTTTAAAGGTTTACTTGGTTATTAAACTGTGGTATTTTTTAATTGTCTCATCTGGATTTTTCGAGTCTGGATGTGTGCAACATTTTTTTATCAAAAGGAACAAGCTGTATAACCTGGATTATTCACGAGTTGAGGTTGCTGCAAAGGCGAGGCAGTGGGCTACAACGAAGACTTTGTAGTGATATCAGCTCGCCCGAAGGGTAAAAAATGTCGATTATAAATGAAAATCGCATAGGAAATGCAGTGCATAAAAGAGTATTCAAAAAAACAATGAAACATTTTGATATTGGGTCTGTTATGATAAGTATCGACATTTTTTATGAATAATTCAGGCTAATTGGCCCAGGATGTTAAAGACATATAAAACAAAGCTATTCATAGATTATGACAATCAACAAGATCTTTAAATTTTGCGTTATTACCCTATCAGCACTCATCCTATTTTTTCTCAGTGCTCTTATCGCCTATCAAGTCACTCTTAAAGGAGAGATGGTCACTATCCCCAACCTCACAAACAAGTCCTTGGATGAAGCCAGGGAGATCCTCGCGGACAAAAAACTCTTTGTCATCAAGAGCGGGATAGAACTGCACGATAGATACGACAAGGATAAGATCATCCAACAGGACCTTCTCGCAGGATCTAAGGTCAAGATCAACAATGTTGTGAAAGTCGTTCTGAGCGCAGGAAAAGAAAAGGTCATTGTCCCTCGCTTTATCGGACGGAGTCTTCAAGCGATAAGCCCAGACCTCATCGAAGCGGGGCTGATGAAGGGGAAAATATCGCATGTTCATACTCCTGCATATGCGGCAGGAAAGATCATCTCTCAACATCCCTCTGATAATGAAGAGGTGGCGCGGGGTTCCCGGATCAGTTTTTTAGTGAGTCAGGGAGATAGAGAAAAAAAATTCCTGATGCCCGATCTGATCGGAAAACGGGCCTTAGTGGTTATCGAAAAATTGAAAGAGTTGGAATTCAACATCGGGCATATCCGCTACTCCTATTATCCAGGTCTTGAATCAGGGATTATCATCAACCAATACCCTGAACCCGGCTCTCGCATTCAAAGAAGAAATCTTATCACCATGGAGGTTAGCAAATAATGATTCAAATCGCACCGTCTATCCTTTCCGCTGATTTCACCAGAATCGCAGACGCTGTGAAAATTGCCGAAGATGCCGGCGCAGACCTCATCCATGTGGATGTCATGGATGGCCACTTTGTATCCAACCTCACGTTGGGGCCAGCGCTGGTTTCTGCTCTTAAAGACAAAACGACTCTTCCCCTAGATGTGCATCTCATGGTTGAAAATCCTGGATTATTCATTCCTCTCTTCCAGGAAGCGGGAGCAGATTGGATATCGATCCATATCGAGGCCTCTGTGCACCTCCACCAGGACATTAGTTCTATCAAAGAAAAAGGGCAACGAGCAGGTCTTGTGCTGAATCCAGCAACTCCCATCCACCTCATGAATGAGATCATCCAGGACCTCGACTTTGTTCTCTTGATGACTGTCAATCCTGGCTGGGGAGGCCAAGGATTCATCGAATCATGCCACAAAAAGATCAAGCATCTGAAAAATTGGCTCACAGAGCAGAAACTGGAGATCCCGATCCAGGTCGACGGTGGAATCAAGCTGGATAATTTGAAAGAGATCATCCAGGACGGAGCTGATATCATCGTTATGGGCTCTGGGATCTACAAAGAAGAGGATCCTTCGAAAGTCATCAAAACGATCAAGTCGCTGGTCAAAAAGTACGAAAAACCATGAATTGTCTAGTCACTGGTACCGCTGGATTTATCGGGTCCCATCTGTCTCGGAGACTCCTCAAAGAAGGTTTTTCTGTTATCGGTGTGGACAGTTTCACCGATTATTATCCCAGGTGGATCAAAGAACGTAATCTATCCACCCTGAAGAGTGAAAACAATTTTTCATTCCTCGAAGAAGACATCAATTCTCTCGACCTCAACCGCCTTTTACAAAATGTCGATTGCGTGTTTCACCTGGCCGCCCAAGCAGGAGTGAGAGCGAGCTGGGGGCAGAGCTTTTCCGAATATATACGGAACAACATCGAAGCCACACAAAGGCTTCTGGAAGAATCAAAGGAGCAGCCCCTCCATAAATTCATATATGCATCGTCCTCATCGGTTTATGGGTATTGCCCTGAACTTCCCATGTCAGAATCCAGCCCTCTCCTCCCCTATTCTCCCTATGGAGTCACCAAGTTGGCCGCAGAAAACCTGTGCTATCTCTACTCCAAGAACTACGGTGTCCCTACGATCTCTCTGCGTTTTTTCACAGTCTACGGGCCAGGACAACGCCCCGATATGGCGTTTCACAAATTTTTTAAATCAACTTCCGAGAATAAACCTATCACTGTTTTTGGCACAGGAGAGCAAACAAGAGATTTTACATATATCAACGATATCATAGATGCAATTTTTGCCTGCATCGCACACGGCCAAACAGGGGAAACGTACAATCTTGGTGGAGGGAACAGAAAAATGTTGAAGGATCTGCTCCCTCTTTTCGAAGAGATCTGCGGAAAAAAAATCAGCGTCAAATGGGAAGAAAAACAAAAGGGAGACGTCCCTCATACGTTAGCGGACATCCAAAAAGCAAAGAAAGACTTGGGATTCGCTCCAAGAACAGCGATCGATGAGGGATTGAGCGAAGAATGGAGGTGGATCAAAAACCTCTATTCTCCCTAAGGATAAACGACAATGATAAGACCGACCGAAACGTTCAAAGCGAAGAAAATAATCCTGTATGGGCTCCTCATCCTTATCGTTATTATTTCAATAAGCTGCGGAAAACAGGAAACAGAGATCGATCCTGAGATCGTCTCGAACGATGAACTCCTCTTTAATCTGGGTATGGAATCCATCAAAAAAGACGCAGAAAAGGGGCGACTCTATTTGCGACAGGTCATTGATTCCTTCCCGAAGAGTTTTTACGCTCAGAGGGCAAAATTGGCCATTGCCGATTCTTACTTTGAAAAGGGAGACGAAGGGAGCATGATTATAGCCGCATCTGAATATAGGGAGTTCATCTCTCTGTTCCCTCTCAGCCCATCTGCATCCTATGCCCAATACCAGATCGGGATGACCTTTTACAAAAAGGCCTTGAAGCCCGGACGAGACCAGACCAAAACAGAACGGGCTCTAGTCGAGTTTAAAAAAGTTATCACCACTTACCCGTTGAGTGACGAAGCCAAACAGACTGAGGAAAAAATCAAGGACTGTGAGGAACGATTGGCTGCACACACGCTCAGTATAGGAGAGCTTTACTATAAACGAGCGGCGTACAAAGCATCGACAAGCCGCTTGATCGATATCCTCACAGCATATCCGAATTATTCAGAGATGGATAAAGTCTATTATTATCTTGGCGATTCTTATTACAAATGGAATAAGATCGAGGAAAGTATTCCCTATTTTCGGAAACTCATAACAGATTTTCCTCAGAGTAAATACGCAGAAAAGGCCACAGAAAGAATGCAGGAGATCGAAAAACGAACATAAAAGGGAAAACGTTTGAATTGTGAATCTTGTTTATTGTGGAGGTCAACATGAATTTAAAGCGCAAAATTTCGAGTGCCGTACTGATGCTGTTTGTATTCACCAGCCTGTCCTATACTCAAGAGCCGACGCCGGATTTTTCAGATGGTAATAAGTGGAGTGCAGGTCTCGGATTTGAATACTTTAAGAGCACCATGAGCTGGGATGAGGATAGTCTTGTCTCACCGCTCAAGTCATACTTGATGACTTTTCATGTCAACTATGAGATCTTGGATGGTTTATATTTAGGGGGGATTTTCGGCTATGCATCATCCGACTTTGAGTCTTTGACATTTCGAGAGTTGCCCGTTTCTTTGACAATGGACAAAGGAGCGATCGGAGGGATTCTTTTCGGCGGAGAGGCGGTATTTACCTTCTACGAAACAGACAGCTTTGATTTCAGCGTTATGGGCCAGTACATCTATTACAGCGGTGGACAGAAGCAATGGGATATACCGGGACTGGCCGTCGATGGGACCGCGACGGGAGAACCGAAATGGTCACGTGCAACCGCGGGCGTTTCTTTCAGATACTTGGCTGCAAAGCCTTTTCTTCCCTATCTGAATATCGCCTACAGCTCTCTCTCCGGAACCTTTGCGATGGAAGAATCCATCCAGACACTGAACAGGACAGAAGAAAAGAATATATCCGGCATAGGGAATATTATGATAGGACTGGGAGGAATTTATGATCTCTCAGATTCTCTCAGCCTCCTACTGGAAGCTGATTTTACACCTTATAGCGGTGGCGATAATTACGAGGGCGGTGTTGATTTTGGTGCGCTGCTCAGGATTATGTATTCATTCTAACAGGAACCGGAGGAGACTATGAAAAAGAAAAAACTTATTCTTTTAATAACCACAATACTTTTCCTGTCTTTGACAGTAAGTTTCAATAATGCCGAACAGGACAGGCGAATCCGGAGAATCACCGATCCAGCCCTCCGAGATATCCATGTCTTAAAAGACAATTCTCGCTTTAAAAATAACCAGCAACAGTACGCATCAAATGAGGTTCTCGTCAAATTCAAGTCATCACTTTCTGAAAACGAAGTGGCAATTCTCATCAAAACATATCAATCCCGAACAATAAAAAAGATCCCGAAGCTTAACGTCTATCAGGTCCGAATCCCTGAAAGCTATAGTGTGGAAGAAATGGTGTATGCCTTTGACCGAAACCCGGATGTGGAATACGCTGAACCCAACTATATCGCCCGCATAACAGCGACACCCAATGATACGCTGTTCCAAGAACAGTATGCCCTCCACAACACGGGCCAGTCGATCGGCGTGCCCGGCAGTCCTTCCGGCACTGACCGAGCTGATATCAAAGCCCCTGAAGGCTGGGAAGAGACTAAGGGAACGGATTCGACTGTGATAGCCATTCTAGACACGGGTATTGACCTCATCCATCCAGACTTGCAGAGCAAAGTTTTATCTGGGGGGAGAGATTTTGTCAATGACGATTTCGATGCTTCCGATGATCACTGGCATGGCACTCATATCGCCGGGATCGCGGCCGCAGAGACAAACAACACTGAGGGTATTGCCGGAGTCGCTTGGAATTGCAAACTTCTGCCTGTCAAGGTGTTAGATCAAGATGGAGATGGGTACTACTCATGGATCGCGGATGGGATCAGATGGGCCACGGACAACGGAGCTGATGTTATCAACATGAGTTTTGGAGGCCCTTCGGAAGCCGCAATATTGGCTAACGCCTTGAGCTATGCTAAAAGCAACGGAGTTGTTTGTGTTGCTTCGGCCGGGAACGAAGAGGATTTTGTGTTGTATCCCGCGGCTTACGACGAGTACTGCATCGCTGTCGCGGCCACGGACTACAATGATGAAAGGCCATGGTGGTCCAATCAAGGACCAGAGGTCGACGTGGCTGCTCCAGGCGTAAGGATCCTCAGTTGTTCCCCAACCTGGTATTGGGGGCCCGGATCTTTTCCATACGGTTATGCAGAGGGAACCTCCCAGGCAGCCCCGCATGTGGCTGGTCTGGCGGCCCTTATTAAAGACCTCAAACCTTGGCTGCGGGCGGATGAGATCATGGATATCATCCGGTACACTGCCGAAGACGTCAACAGCGGAACTTCCCCTGGATTCGATGAATTCATCGGCTACGGCCGCATAAACATGGACAGGGCTCTAGTTCCCATCAAACTCGCGACGCCATCAGGAAAGTAGCGCTCTCTCTTTAGGGGATTCCGATCGGACGAAAGTCCGAATATATATTTCTCGTAAATCATGAAATGATCAGGACACTTCGCATCCAGAACCTCGCAACGATCGAAGATCTTGAATTAGACTTCGAGGAAGGTTTTTCTATCCTCACAGGAGAAACGGGTGTCGGAAAATCCATCATCATCGGCGGCATCCTGCTTGTCCTGGGAGAAAAAGGCTCAAAGGATATGATCCGAACAGGTGAAGAGGAGATATCCGTCGAAGCGATTTTCCGAACAACAGAAAAAAACGAGTTTTTGGATGCACTTTTTCCAGGACCTGATAAAGACATATTCATTCAACGCAGGATCTCAGAGAAAAAAACGGGAAAAGGTTATGTTAACGGAACACTTTTTCCTATAAAAAAACTCAAGGATGTCAGCGGTCTTTTAGTTGATATCTATGGACAGAACGATCATGTTTTTCTTCAAAAGATCGAGTACCAACTGGATTATCTCGACTCTTATGCCAATGTTTTCCCTCTAAGAAAGGAGCTCTCACGAATAACTTATGAGTTCAAGCGGCTCGTGAAAGAGAGGGAAGAGCTCGAACAGAAGGAAAGGGACAGGGAGCAGCGTCTCGATTTTCTCGAATTTCAGATCAACGAGATTGAAAAAGCCCATCTCGTTCGTGGTGAAGAAGAAGAGCTCCGCCAAGAACGGAACATCCTCAAAAATGCTGAGAGTATTCGTGTCCTTGTAGAAGATGCGATGGGGATTGCCTACGCCAAGGAAAACTCCATATCCTCGCTCTTGTCACGGCTCCAGAGCATATCTGACGAGCTGGCAGCCTACGCCAAGGAGTTCAAGGAAACGAATGAGGCCATCAGTCAATTTGCCATAACAATCAAGGAATTTTCAAATTTCCTGATAGATTTTAACGAGAAGCACTCGGCATCTCCGGAAAACCTGGAATCCCTTGAAGAGCGCTTGAGCAAGATTGAAGATTTGAAACGCAAATACGGCAAAAACATCGAAGAGATCCTCTTTCATCTCGAGAGAGTAAAAAAAGATTATGATGAGCTGAGTACAAGTCGAGAAAAATTGGATGATTTAGAGGCTGGGATCCAATCATCCTTTGAAGAGTACACAAAAAAAGCCCGCAAGCTGTCTTTGCTGAGAGCCCAATATGCCCGAGAGCTTGATAAGAAGATCGAGAAAGAAATCGGCTATCTGGGAATGAAGAAAGCAAAGTTCAAGATAGCGATCACTTCAAGAACTCCGGAGATCACGCAAAAACACACTCTTCAAGGCACGGGAACTGAAGAGGTAGAATTCCTCCTGAGCACCAATCCCGGAGAGAACCCGAAGCCTCTCCGTAAGATCGCCTCAGGAGGGGAGCTCTCCCGCATCATGCTGGCACTAAAAACGATCGGCAAGGACACAGAAACAGACAAGACTCTGATCTTCGATGAGATCGATTCTGGTATCGGAGGAAAGACAGCAGAATTTGTCGCACAAAAACTCAAATATCTTGCGATGGAGAATCAGGTCATCTGTATCACTCATCTCCCCCAGATCGCATCCTTTGCCACCCATCACTTTAAAATCGAGAAGACCATCAAAAGCAACAGGACGTTCACCACTGTGAAAAAACTTTCCTTTGATGAACGCATCGCAGAGATCGCCAGACTTTCAACGGGAAGCCATATCACCCAAGCCGCCCTTCAAAATGCCAAAGAGATGCTCCTTCACAACCTCCATATGGATGAAAGATAAATGAAGAGCCCTGGTTCGCGATTGGCCAACAAAAAATTTTTCATCCATACCTATGGATGTCAGATGAACGAGAACGATTCCGAGCGGATATCAGGATTGCTCAGGGACGAAGGCGCACAGCCTGAGGATTCGATAGAAAGCAGCGATATCATCATCATCAACACATGTGCTGTTCGGCAAAAATCCGAGGAAAAGTTCTACTCGCTTCTAGGTCGTTTGGCAGATCTTAAGAGGAAAAAAGACATAACCGTGGGCGCTGTAGGATGTGTGGCCCAACTCTATCGCTCCGGACTGATCAAAAAGAAGCCCGTTATAGATTTTGTGATGGGGCCGGATAATTATGGGCAGATCCGGGACATCCTCGCAAACCAGACCGATGAAAAGATCGTTTCTACTCGTTGGAGGAGCGAGTGGCATGAGGTGCCATCACACATGGTCCACAGAAAGGGAAAAACCAGTGCTTATACAACCATCATGGAGGGATGTGACAATTTTTGTTCCTATTGTATCGTCCCTTTCACAAGGGGCAGAGAAAAGCACCGACCCGAACGGAATATCGTCGAGGAAATCAGACAGTTGGCCCAGGAAGGATATCTCGAAATTCAGCTCCTCGGTCAGAATGTGAACTCCTACAGAGATCCCGAAACAGGAACATCCTTCGAGCACCTTTTGGAAAGAGTCAACCGCATCGAAGGGATCCAGTGGATCCGATTTTTGACATCTCATCCTAAAGATCTACTGCCTAGTCTTGCCAGAACCATGAAGGAAGCCAAAAAAATCTGCCATCAGCTTCATCTCCCATTACAATCGGGTTCTTCTGATGTCCTCGAGAAAATGGACAGAGGTTATACAAAGGAGGAATATCTCGAAAAAATCCGAATGATCCGATTTCACATGCCTGATATGAGTTTCAGTACAGATATTATTGTTGGCTTCCCGGGAGAGGCGGACAATGACTTTGAACAGACCATCGAAGTCTTAAAAAATGTCCGTTTCACCAATATTTTTTCTTTTCGCTATTCACCGCGTCCCCGCACTGCCGCAGCGAAGATCGACGATTCTGTCCCATTTGCTGTTAAAAGAGAAAGGCTTTTAGTGGTTCAAGATGTCCAAAAACAGATCCAACTCGAGCACAACTCCTCGTTGATCGGAAAAACGGAAAAAGTCCTCTGTCTAGGGAAAAGCAAAAAGGACCCCCAAAGATATTCAGGCCGGAATGAAGCCTATCAGGTTGTGAATTTTCACTCCGAACACGATGTCATCGGCCAGTTTGTCGAGGTCCGGATCACATCCTGCGGCCCTTACTCTCTCCACGGTATAATCAGGTTATAGTTTTCAGACAAATTGTTTTTTAAAGAAGAATATTTAGCCTGGATTATTCACGAGTTGAGTGGTAGGTCGGGCTACAACGAAGACTTTGTGGT
>JAGLRY010000285.1 GCA_023135995.1 Candidatus Aminicenantota bacterium
CCTAATCTATTTTTTCTTTTCAGGTTTTGCCTTAGGTCGTGGTGGTGGCGGTACCACAGGCGTGAGGTTGTCGTGCTCGATAACCGCCCTATTCCACCATTCGGGAGTTTGCACACGTCCGGGCCTTCGACTCTCGGTGTTGTACGTGCCGAAGTGGTTATACTTGACCAACAAAAAATCACCCAATTTCCACCAGCCATCTACAGCACTCTTGGCATTGCTCAAAGTGAAATCCGTGATGAATTCGACCGCCTCAGCCGGGTCTCTCTGGTATAGCTCTGCGGCAGCTTTGTCCATCAGTGGAATTTTCTTCAGCGCACCACCTTCATACTTCTCCTGAACTTTTTTCACATCTTCGATGGCGTAGGAGTAGACCACCTGGGTGTGGAAATCGACATAATCAAACGCCCATCTGGCTGACTCCCTGTCAAACACATAGTGATCGCCCTTTGTGAAGGATTCCGGCATCTCTGTGATCCCGCAGTAGAGGGGAATAAAGCAGGATGTGTCCTGTGCACCGAAGGCGATCCAGTTAATCCCGCCGATCGGATCGGGTAACCAACTTCGAGATTGAGTGATCGTCGTGTACTCCACGCTGGGGACGCTAATACATCGCGGTCCGTTGTATCTCTCTTTATCGACCGTGAATCCACGGAAGTAATTGGGATTGCCGAATGGGCCACCCTTCAATCCTACGGTTGGGTCGAACTGGCCACCCTGGTATTTATCTCGAGTGATATCCATAATATCTTTTACCGATAGTTTCTTGTCCGGTTTCACAGAGAATGGCAGATCCATCCCCTCAGTTTCCGGACTGAAATTTTGGGATGGGGCTACCAAACTGAACAGGCGCCAGAGGCGGCCTCTCCGTCCCTGTGAGGCTGCGGCACTGCCCCGGCTTGGCGAATAGGCCCTCTTCCAGCTGAATGGTTTTCCGCTTTCGGGATCATAAAGGCCAGCCTCGATGGCATAAGAGATGACATTCGGCGAGGCCAGAAAATAGTCTTTGTTGTCGAGATCGATCTCTCCGATGCGGGATTGATTCGGGCAGAAACTCACGTGGTCATCCGGAACCCGCTGGGCACACCACACGGCACCAGGTTTGCCGGTTTCCGGTGTCCAGAGTGGCCCCACTGGCATGATCTCGAAAAGCCAGATCTCATTCGGGTCCGCTACAGCCAGCATCTCTCCGCTGTCGTGAAATCCGTATCCATACTTTTCGCCCATCGAACCCATAAGCTGGATGGCCTCTCTCGCGGTCTTACATCTCTCCATGGCCAGCATGGTCAGAGTGGTGATGTCCATGATCGCCGAGGGGGTCGGATTTCTCATTTTTCTTACGCAGCCGATGGTCGATTCGGCAATACCCAGTTGGCGCTCATTCATGTGGCCGAACACAGCGTGCTGATAGGCATACGTATGCGGAACTTGTGGGATTTCAACGCCAGTATCTCCCTCCACATATTTCACCCATTTCCCCCCGACTTCAGGAGACCAAGTCTTGACCTGATTGATGTGGTAGATCTTGCGTGTGGCGCCTTCTGCGTGGTCAGCCGCAGGAATCAAATGCCAGGTAAAGTCACACACGCCACAGTCCGCGGTCTGACAGGCAAATACCGATCCATCGATAGAGGCATCCTTCCCCACAAGGATTGTGGTGCAGCCCTCCGGCTCTGCAGGCCAGAGAGCGTGATCTGAAATTCGCTCTTCTTTATTAACAATAAATGCATTTACCAGCGCAAATGTTACAAACAATAAAACGAGGATGAGAAACGATCGTTTTATCTTCACTTTGCCTCCTCAAAAAATCACACGCACTTCACCTGCCGCATAAAAAAATGATCATAAGAGCAGTTGATTTATGAATATGTTGTGTGTTGGATGGATGATCAATATTGTAATGTCCAGGTTGGCCTACAGCGAATGGCCTTGTTAGGGGCTAATTAAATCAAACTTGGACCCACCTGTCAATTCTCAAAAAAATGGGTAAAAAAGGGGACTGTCACCTTATTCCAGGGGTAAAGCAAAAAGGGGACTGTCACCTTTTTATTTTATCTCGTATCCGGCTTCTATAATGCTGGTTAATGCAACGATCTTCATCGGCTCGATGAACGGAACGGGGATGTCCTCTTCCTTCAAAACGAGTGGCACTTCGGTGCAGCCTGCGATGATGGCCTCGGCACCTCTTCCGGTCAAGACTCGGGCAATGTTGACGATCGTCTCTTTCGAATATCCTGATGTAAGGCCGGCTTTTATCCCCTTTTCGCCAAAAATGGCATCCATTACTTTCTCTTGCTCTTCCTCAGTCGGACCGAACACTTCAATCCCCGCCTTTTTAAATGTTTCATGAAAGAGTCCTGATATCAAAGTGCCCGTGCTCGAAACCAACCCTACCTTTTTAAGCGCGGGAATGTGTTCTTGTGCCCACTTTAATGATTCGTCCAGCAGGCTGATGAACGGGATACTGACCTCCTTCAATGCCTCGGGCATAAAAAAATGAGCTGTCACGCACGGCAAAATGATGAAATCAGCCCCTGCCTGTTTCAAAACTTTTATCCCCTCGACAAGATAAGGTGTTGGTGATGGTCCTGTCCCCAAGATCGCATCTGTCCTTGGCGGCACTTTGGGATTGCTGTATATGATCACCTTTATATGGTCTTGGTCTATCTCCACCTTTGTGTTCTTTATGATGAGGTCAAACATATATTCTGTAGCCTCAGGTCCCATTCCGCCTAACACGCCAATTGTTTTTTTCATCGGTTCTTTCCTAAAATATTATCATGCTTGCGTATAACACTTATTGCTCGTGTCTTACCGATTTTCCAATTTCATGATCTCTCTGACTTTATCCAATGGAAGCGCCTCGACCTTGTGGCCCCTAAATCCTTGCATCGACGTCGCTTTGAACATGGAATTCAGGATGGCCTCCTCTGATGCTTCTGCCGCAGCTAAAAACAGTGCCGACATGTGCCTGTTCCTCAGCACCTCGATTTTCTGCGTCCTCTCTTCTGAATCCCGAGGGACTCTAACCTCTTTAGCTGTGGAAAATGCGATGCAGTAATCCCCGCTTCCGTTCGAATAGTAACCGCCCGTTCGTGGGATGCCTAAAAGCGCCCTTTTGGCCAGACGTTTCAAATTCCGACTGTCAAGAGGTGCATCCGTCGCACAAACAATCATGCAGGATCCATCTGCTGCGATCTCTACATCCCTCTGGAATGAGTATTTACTCAGGTTCACTCCCACTGGATAACCATTGATTTGAAGGATGCCGCCAAAATTTGTCTGAACCAAAACGCCAACTGTATATCCACCTCGTGATTCAGGAAGTTTCCGTGATGCCGTGCCAATCCCGCCTTTCCACCGAAAGCACTGTGTCCCTGTCCCCGCTCCGACGCACCCCTCTTCAACAGGCCCAGATTCTGCTTTCTTGATGGCTTCAATGACATGCTCTTCTTTGACATGTCTTCCACGGATATCATTCAAATAGCCACAATTTGTCTCTCCCACGACGGCATTCACGGAACCCACTCTCTCGTTTCCAGGAAGGTCCAATGTGTATGTGATAACACCATTTGCCGCATTAGGTACGCTCAGGGTATCGGTGAGAATTATTGGTGTCTCAATAAGCCCCAGCTCCTCAATCTGCGTGTAGCCCATTAATTTTCCATATCCATTGGCTACATAAATTGCCCCAGGAACCATTTCTTGGTAAATATTTCCATCAAGTGGAAGAATAGCCGTCACTCCAGTACGAACATTATCACCTTCAATCAGAGTCACATGCCCGACTTTAACACCCTCCACATCTGTGATGGCATTCCACTCCCCGGGCTCCATTATTCCGATTTTTATCCCAAACTCCCTCACCCGCAGCCGCTCTTCAGATGCCATCAATACGACTCCCAAAGCTAGCAAAAAGAGGGACAGAAATTTTATACACTTCATGGAATTCTCCTTGGTGACTCATGCGTATATGATGTTAGGGGATACACCCAAAAAAATCAACACTCAGACAACGGCTTGACAATATCCACATTTAAATGTACATTTGATATGTACATTTAAATTGGTCATTAGGAGATACAAATGATCACTGTTGAGGGAAATACGACTCTTGTTGGTGTGACTGAGCTGAGGAAAGTCACAGCAGAGATATTGGAAAAACTCAAATCAAGTAGAGTGATTCTCACAAAACGCAATAAACCTGTAGGGGTCATCCTTGATTACGAGGAATTCCGAAATATCGAAGCTATAATAGATGCTCTGGAAGATTATATTTTAGGGACTCTGGCCAAAGAGCGAGCACAGAGAAGGGGAAAGAAAACTCTCCAGCTCGAAGAAGTTGAAAAACGACTCGGACTCCGCTGATGTACACGGTCGTCATAGATGAACTTGTCTTAAAGAAAGATTTTAAAAGAATCGACAGCTCTGATCAAAGGAGGATCGTAAGAGCTATCCGTAAGAAGTTGGCCACAAAGCCGAGAGAATACGGGGAACCTCTTGGCAGAGATTTTGTTGGTTTATGGAAATTACGAGTCGGACAATATCGTATTATCTATGAGATTGAGCAAGATCGGATACAAGTCTATGTGATCATAGTCGGCTTCAGACGAGACGCTGAAGTCTACAAGAAACTCATCTCTCGCCTTAAGTCACGCTAAGCCAGGCGAGTTATTTTGCAAACGATGTGATGTATGGATCTTTCGGTATCAATCCACGGTGCGGTTGTCGATGCGCTGGAAGGGCTCCTTCATCCGCTCTTTTGCATACGGGCTCAGCGAATACTTCATGTCATACTGGCCGTGCATCCACGTGTCATCAAGATTCATCTCTGCAGCCTGTCCATACCGGCTGACCGCTTCGTCGCGTCTCCCCAATAAATCGAGCATATGCCCTTGCCATATCAATGCCACCGCCTCATAGGTCTTTTCCTTCTGTTCAGCAGCAATCCACTGCATCCTCTCGAACACAAACAGCGCTTCCTCATAGTTCTCCACATCATACAGGGCAAAACCTGTTCTCAGATAACTTGTGAGCGTTTCAAACATCTCGAGCCATTCCCTCGAGTACTTTTTCGCCAGCTTCTGGCTGGAGTTCCATCCCCAGCCAAAGGATCCGAGTATTCTATCTGGGGACGACTGCTTTTCTTTTTCCCAGGTCCCGAGAGTCGCTTTATAGGCTGAAATCTCATCGTCCGAGACATCGGGCAAGTTTTTTATAAAATCCCTAAGCACAGAAAAAAAATTGTCTGGCTCTTCATCATAAATCCCATGGCCTGCATTCTCGAACTTAACCATCTTCGCATTCGGATGATTCTTTTGAAGCACTTCAGGCTTTATCTCACCCCATGTGAGATCATATTTCCCCTCCAAGATGATTGTCGGAATCGGATTCGCTTCAAACGCTCCTTTCAGATCAACGATGCCCTGGCTCCGGCCCATAATTCCGTTAAAATTCACATCGTGATCCCATTCATAGAGGGCGAACTCGGACAAACGCTCCTTAGAGGGCTTATAAAAATTCTGGCGTTTCCACGCGCCATTGAGAATATTATTGTATAAAAGCAGCTGAATGTATTCTTTGCGCGGCATCTCTTTTTCCTTGGACAACTGCTGCAATTCTTTACGAATCTCCTTGAGCCTGGCCTTTTCTTCCTCCGATATATATTGGCTCTGACGGGATTTGCCTGTATTCGCACGCATCCCGGGTGAAGCCCCCAATAATATCAATCCCGCCACATTCTCCGTATGATTAACCGTGTAGAACTGGGCGAGAAATCCCCCATAGGAATACCCCAGCACCACCCACTTATCGATATCCAGGGCTTTGCGTATGGCATCCAAATCCTCCACAGCCTGATGGACCGAATATCCTTCCTCTCCAGGCTTGAAATCTGACAAACCACATCCGCGTTGATCATAATAAATCACGCGTGCATATTTCTTGGCCTTTGAAAACCAAGGGTGAAAATAGTGATGGGTTCCGCCCGGACCCCCATTGATCAAGACCAGAGGCATCCCTTTTCCTTCTTCTTCCACATACAATTTGGCGTCACCCACGTTGATCCTGTGTTTCTTCAAATCTAACCGGTCACACCATCTCTCAACAAAAGGAATGTCCGTGATGAGTTCCGGTTCAATATAAACCACTCTATCCAGAATAGATTCCCGGTTTTCCAAATCCATCTCTGGGAGGCTCTCCTCTTTGGCACATGAAGCAAAAAGAATGATCATACAGGCAATGACTGCAAGCATGATGATATGATTTAAGATATGTTTAGGCTTCATTAAAATCCCTCCGCGCCTCATTCGTATTATTAAATTTACCTTAGGGTAGAATTCTACCATTTATCTATATAGACGTAACAGCCCATCTTCTGGTTGTCATTTTCGACAATTCGCGGCTCAATATCCGCGATGGCCTGAATGCCCGAAAGCTGAGTTGTCAGACTTCGATTGCAGCGAAAATCCACATAGGCTTCCTCTTTGTTCCTGCGAAGGTTCGGATTTCATCAGC
>JAGLRY010000286.1 GCA_023135995.1 Candidatus Aminicenantota bacterium
ACATCACGCTCAAGGGATTATGAATTCGGCTATATCGAGTTCACTCTGGAGGAGGAAAAAAACAAAGGCGAGGGTTACCTCATCCACACGGCCAAGATCGATCTTACCCCAGAGGGCAAGGTCTCGATCGAAACTCTGGGCACAAATCCCCACAGACTGCAAAACGTCAAACAAATAATCCCAAAAGAAAAAAAGAAATAAACACAACGTTTCTCATACGAATAACAAGGTAATTTTTAGAGGGAAGGGTTTAATTTCTAAAACCTCCAGGGCTATACAAGCTTTGGCCAAACTGAAGTAAAATTGATGTTTTCTTCCCAATATTTTAGATAATAAAAGGGGAGACATTCCATGAAAAAGTTCATTCATCATCGTAATATCACACTTCTTTTTCTTATCCATTTAACCTTCTTCTCATCATTAGTACAGGCGCAAGAACAACCCATACCCGAACAGGGAGAGTGGATCAAGTCGATGGGATTTCCCCAAAAATGGAAACCCCACCTCGGCGCACTTCTCGACTGGAACAGCGGCGGAGGCAGCACATTCGGTGGGGAATTCCACCTTGGCATTTACCGCGATGTTCTGAACCCGATCTCGGGTATATTCGGCCTCACAGGGGAGGGGTATATCAAAGCTGTCGGGGGAAAAACGGATGGAGGATTGCGTTTGCTCGGGACGATCAATATTCTGCATCTCCAGGCAGGTGTCGATTACTCTTTCGAAAAAGATAAAGCCTACTTTATTCTCTCTCTGCTTATCCCCGGAAGGAGAGGGGGGCCCTTTGGAACAGGGGGGAGAGTTCGTATCGATTGGATCCCCAAAGCCGGTCCGACCTTTAGTATCGGCCTCGAAATCCCCATCGGACAGAAATACATGGGAAAAACCCGCCCTCGAATGGACCATGTACGGCTTCCCAAAGCCCCCAAGCCGGAAGAAGTGATCTATAAATCCACACCAGAGCTTGAGGAGTCTCTCAAGAAGATCCGGTTTTCAGCCGATTGGATCAACAGATTCACAACTCCCTTCTTTGATCAGAAACGCAAAACCGACGAAGAACACCTGGAGGTTTTCCAAGAGAAACTCAAAGAGTTTAAGAACCATATCCAACAAAAGAGCGAAGATTTCCCCCAAGGACGCTCTTATCGTGCGGAAATCGATTTCTTTCACGAGGAGCTCAATAGAGCCTTCAACATCGCCTTAGGATCTGGGGATGACTCTGGTGAGGACACTCCAGGAGTTCGCATTTCACAACAGGCGAGAAAAATCCTTCTCGATGAAGTGATCCTGCCATACAACCGGCTATTGGGTGAGTGGAAAAAAAACGACAACCTTCTCGGCCTCGGCAACAGGGCTTACCAGCGTTTTATCAAGTGGGTGGATGATAATCCTGAGATATCCCCTAAATATCGTCCAGCTGTGAAATATATCTTCCAAAGACTCATAGAGTTTATGGAAGAAAACCGGGCGGGATCAAGGAAATACTGGGAAGACACACGTCTTGTCTGGATTCCCATGCATTATGCTCTAAAATGGGAAGACTTTAACACACAGGAAGAACTGAATGCCATCCTGGAAAAAGCTGTCGAAGAGAAATTTACGCAAGGAAACGATGTCTACTACGTCATCGGCGGACAGTTCCAGCTTGAGCTCGCTCGAATGATTCAAGAAGCGGAAGACTATCACGTTCTCTGGATACATGATTACAAAGGTATTAACGGCGTAGGAGATCCCGATGAAATCGCGTACAGAATGACACGTGAGGGCTATCTTCGTGCTTTGATCAACGCTGTAAAGAATTTTGAAATTACGCAAAAAATTCCGGTCTATATGATTTTACTGGACCAGCACTATTATGAGATCAATAAAAGTAGTCTTTTTCTCAGATTGCTGGAAAATCCGTTGGAGTACAAACTCGACTTGCCTTCAAGGTTTGAGGAGTGGGAAAAGGAAATCGCCAAAACACAGGAAGAGCTCAGAGAAGCGGTGGCGGCATCTCCGGCCCTCCAGGCAAGCCAAAAGAAGTATGGAAAAAAATGGCTGTTAAACAAAGTGAAGGTCCACATCAATATCACGCATCCTCCAGATTTTTCCTTCACGAGCTCCCATATTTTCCGCTATATGCCCTTTATTCCCGATAATGTTATGCGGGATCACCGGAAGATCACTTTTTTTGACGTAACCGAGCTCGATCCAGGAAAAGGGGAAGCCATGTATACAGGCGTTGGCATTGGAGAACATTACGCCAGCCCTACATGGGACGACAGGTCTATTCTTGCCCGGGGACCTTCGCTTGTCGCCTTAAAGGATTCCGCGCGCGAGCTTCTTCTCACGAATGGATTCAAAGATGAAGAAATCCCCGCCCCACTGCGGTCATTACCCATACCGGATAACTATAAGGAAATGGTGAACGCGCTGGAAGGGGAGGGATGGAACGCCACAGCGCTTCAGGCCCACAATTTCCCAGGCTTTGGCCCCAAACCAGCTAATCTTGTAAAGGCCACTCTCTATAATTTGATGCCTAGCGGCTCGCATCTCTATATTCCGGATTCCCTCTGGAACAGCCCCTTTTGGGCCGGGATGCTGATCGGAGCTGCGCTGCGTGGTTGTAAAGTCCTTATCATCGCCCCCTCACTCAATAATGCCCCGAGTGCAGGCACTCCACAGATGTCGCGGGCAAACGAAATATTCACACGTTTTGTCGTTATCCAGAACGACATGCGCGAGGAGATCGAATCCGCCGGCGGTATGTTTAAAGTGGGCGTTTACAATTTAGACATAGACGTCTTTGATATAGTAGGTCGGGCGAAGACCTTTGTGGAGGGAATTAAAAACATTGACTGGTACGATGAGGTCTTCCCATTCGATTCAGCCACTATCGAAGAAATCAAAGATCTGGCTGAATATCTGGAATCTCAAGGATTTGAGCCAAGTTATTTGGCTCAAGACAAAGAAAAACGTAAACCGAAGCTTCATTCCAAAGCACAATTTTTTGGCTCATTCCAAGCCTTATCTTCTCTCCTCGAGATCGATGGGTGGGGAAAATTGATCCGCGAAGATGTATTGATAAAGGCTAAAGCTCTGATGAGCGATACATACATCGGAGTCAAAGATCTCAGGTCACAGGTCTCAGAAGATCGCCATGCTATGGTGGAGAAATGGTATACTTCCCTCACTCCTGAGCAACATGAGAAAATGATCTTTTATTTGACTGTAGGCTCACATAACCAGGATTACAGGAGCAAGATTCAGGATGGTGAGGTCACCTACGTTGTGAGTCATCTCAATGCTTTGATCGGTTACTTAGATTTTGTGGGCTTGATCGGCCGGACGACCTGGGTAGATAGCGTTGAAGAGATGGAAGAGCTCCTGCCCCGCTACACCGGATTTATGTACAACATCGGACGCTACATCAAAAACGCCCTTTGATTCTCTGTTAGCCAAACAAATAAATATATGATTATCGCAACTCCGGCAATCTCTTCCTCGCATCCTTCTCCTCTGCTATCTTCGGCGTATCATCTTTCCAGAGGCTTATGATCATGGAGCTCTAACTTTGTGTTCCAGCTATTGTACTAAAGTACAATAGACAGATATACAACAATAAAGTATTATGATCTATTCAACTTCAAAATAGGAGGCTCTTTTATGAAAATCAAAAGACTATTATTTGTTTTTGCGTTGATGGCTCTCATGTCAACGATGTCCTTGGCGCAACAGTTTGAGATCACTCCCTTCGCAGGCTATCGCACCAGTGGAAGCTTCGACCTTGCGGAAAACGTCCTAGATTACAGCAACGTGAAGATCAATGACGGTTTTACCTACGGACTATCACTCGGATACAGGGTGAATGAGGTCTTCACGATAGAAGCAATGTGGAGCCGCACGAGTACTAGTCTGTTGGCTGAAGTGCAAGGAGCGGACACCGCCGATCTGTTTGATCTTTATGTGGACCAATTTCACCTTAACTTTCTTTTCTTTGTAGGTCAGCGCATGGCTGCGGTGCAGCCCTATGTGCTCCTAGGCCTGGGTGCAACCTATTTTAATCCCAAGCCCAGTGAAGCCAACGGCGAGACTCGCTTTTCCGGGAGTATGGGGCTCGGTTTCGTGGCGATGTTCAGCGAAATGGCTGGCATCAGGTTGCAGGCGAAATGGGCTCCGACTTACATCAACACGACGAATGCCCTATTCCTCGATTGGTGGGGTAATCCCTGGGTCGTTCCGGTCAATAATTACATGTCTCAGTGGGAATTTACGGGAGGAATTGTCTTCCGTTTTTAATAGACCTACTGATTAGTTAAAAAGATTTGGAAGTGTACAACAGAAAAAAACTATCGTAAGCAAAAGCAGGAAAAAGATACGAAACTCACGAAAAAAACTTTGATGATTTCTTTGATTTTTATCAAAATAGTTCTTTGACGGAGAAGAAAATGTGTTTGACTAGATACGTTGTGATTCAGCGACTAAGCATCTTTGTTGCGATATTATTCGTGATATCAAATTTAACAATTGCACAGGATGAAGCGGCTCTTGCCAAAGCGGCTCAGAACCCTCTGGCTAGCATGATCAGCCTGCCTTTCCAGAACAACACCAGCTTCGGCCTGGGATCATACGACCGAACCCAGAACGTCCTTAATATCCAACCGGTTTATCCATTCGCTGGTAAGAAGTGGAATATCATCACCCGTACGATTCTTCCAGTGATCAGTCAACCGGATATCACTCAAGATACTGGCGGGACCACAGGTTTAGGGGACATAACGCTTACAGCCTGGTTGTCTCCAGCTAAAGCCAGCAACATGACCTGGGGGATTGGCTCGGTTGTGATGCTCCCGACATCGACAGACGATGCTCTGGGTGCAGGTCGATGGGGCATCGGCCCTTCAGTTGTGGCTCTGGTGATGCCCGGCAAATGGGTGGTCGGTGGTCTGATCAGCAACATCTGGTCGGTTGGAGGAGGTTCAGAGAAACAGGATGTTAACCAGCTGCTCTTTCAGTATTTCATAAATTACAATTTGCCTGCTGGATGGTATCTGGCATCGGCTCCAGTCATCGCTGCCAACTGGAAGGCACCTGAGGGCCAAAAATGGGTTGTGCCCTTCGGTATCGGTGTAGGGAAGATCCATCGCTTCGGTAAACAGCCTGTGAACATGTCGGCCCATGTTTACTTTAACGCCGTTAAGCCAGACATCGGCCCGGACTGGACTCTTCGTTTGCAGCTTCAGTTAATGTTCCCAAAAAAATAAAATATTTCGTTTGAATTTTATGCT
>JAGLRY010000287.1 GCA_023135995.1 Candidatus Aminicenantota bacterium
CCGACGCCTCGCATCTGCGGTAACCTCGACTCGTGAATGGCCTAGAGTTATCATTACATCTTTACTGACAACAGATAGATAGGAACTGTAGACATAAGATATCGATTTCTATAAAATAAAATTATTCGTGCACAAATGAAAAAAACAAAAATCTGTATTCTTTTTGGCGGGCGTTCCGCCGAACACGAAGTCTCTCTTGTTTCTGCACAAGCCATCTTCAAGAATCTCGACCCGGATACATATGACGCAACTTCCGTATTCATCAATAAAGAGGGGAGCTGGAGGGTCGTGGATTCCCCCCTTCTCACGCCGGACGAGCTCAACTCCGGCTTTTTCTCTTCCTTCCTCCCCTGGGGGGAACACGCCGAACAACAGGTCTTGGATGTGGATGTCTATTTCCCTGTATTGCACGGACCGTATGGCGAAGATGGGACGATCCAAGGTTTTTTCGAGATGGCTGATGTCCCCTATGTAGGGGCGACAGTTATGGCCTCGGCTGTCGGAATGGACAAAGCGGTGGCGAAAACACTTTTTAAAGCACAAAATTTGCCTGTCGTCGATTTTATCACCATTAGGGAAGCAGACTGGGACAGGGATCCTAACGCCATTCTGGACCGTGTTCCACACTCAATCTCTCTGCCATTTTTCGTTAAGCCGGCAAATCTGGGATCGAGTGTCGGGATCACAAAAGTCAAGGATTTTGCTCAAACGTCACAGGCCATCAAAGAGGCCTTTTTATTCGACCGAAAAATCCTCATCGAAGAAGGGATCCAGGGTCGAGAGCTGGAGTGCAGCGTCCTCGGCAACGATCTTCCCAAAGCCTCTCTACCGGGAGAGATCATTCCCTTCAATGAATTTTATGATTATCAAGATAAATACATCGACGGCAAAACGTCCTTTGGTATCCCTGCAGACCTGCCACAAAAGGTGGTTGAAGACATCCAGAAGATCTCTATAGAAGCCTTTAAATGTATAGACTGTTCGGGCATGGCGCGAGTGGACTTTTTTCTTCAAGAGCGGACGGGAAAGATCTATCTGAACGAGCTCAATACGATCCCCGGCTTTACAGAGATCAGCATGTACCCAAAGCTTTGGGAGGTGAGCGGCTTGCCTTTCCCCCAACTCCTCGCGGAGCTCATCACTCTTGCTATGGAGAGACACAGCAAGAAAAAAAAGGGAGAAAGGACCTTCACTCGATGAGAGTTCTGGGAATAGACTATGGGGACAGGAACATCGGTCTTGCCATAAGCGATAAACTTTTCATCGCCGCCCATGCGATCGGCCGTTATCAAGTCAAAAACAGGAAGGCAGACGCACTGTATTTTAAGGACCTGGTCAAACAACATCAAGTGTCCAAGATCGTCATCGGGCTCCCACTCCAAATGGACGGAAGCGAAGGCACAAGGGCGGAAAAAACGAGGGAATTTGCCCGATGGCTGGAAAAGATCCTGGGATTGCCGGTCGTATTTTGGGACGAACGTCTCACGACCAGACAGGCGCTGCAAGTTCTCCATCTGCAAAAGATGAACGGACGGAAAAAAAAGAAGCTCAAGGACCAGGTCGCGGCAACGATCATCCTTTCGAATTACCTGGAAAGCGAGAGAGAGAATTTCCATGTTTCTGAAGATCATTAAAAGAGCTCTATTTGCCGCTGTATTGCTTATCCTGCTTTGCGTAAGCTGGTTCTCTTACGAATTCTCGTCCCCTCCGAAGCGCTCCTCCACAGAGGCCATATTTGAGGTTAAAGGTGGGGAAACAGCCAAGGACATAGCAAAGAATCTCGAAGATCAGGGTCTTATTCGCACGAAGTGGGCATTTGTCCTCGGATACAGACTATTTTACTCGAGACAGAGCCTGAAAGCAGGAGAGTACACCTTCAAACTCCCGATCTCCGCAAAAAATATCCTATTGATCCTCACCGAAGGAAAAGTCAAGCTTTATCCTGTCACAATCCCCGAAGGACTCACGCGTAGAGAGACAGCCCAGCATCTCGAATCCTTGCTTTCTATAGACAGTGAAGAATTCCTCAAAGTATCCGACGATAAAAACCTCATCTCTGATCTGGACCCAGAGGCCAAGAATCTGGAGGGTTACCTTTTTCCAGAAACCTATTCGTTCCCAAAGGGACTCGACGCAAATGCGGTTGGCACAACCATGATCGCTCAGTTCCGGAAAGTGTTCAATGAGAGATGGATAAAGAGGGCCAAGGAGATCGGCATGACCATACGTGAAATCGTGATCCTTGCCTCCCTCATCGAAAAGGAAACATCCCGTCCGGAAGAAAGAAGCCTGATCTCCGGGGTTTTCCACAATCGCCTGCGAATCGGGATGAAACTCGATTGTGACCCCACTATTATTTATGTCCTGAAGGAAGAGGGACGCTTTAAAGACCGGCTGAGAACCAAGGACCTAAAATTCGATACACCCTACAATACCTATCTTCACGGAGGTCTTCCACCCGGTCCTATCGCCAATCCCGGGAAGGGCTCTCTCGAAGCGGCCCTTTACCCAGCAGAGGTGGATTACCTTTACTTCGTCTCCAAGAACGACGGGAGTCATCACTTCAGTCGTTCTTTTCGAGAGCACCAAAACGCGGTCAATAAATACCAGAGAACCCGCTAAAATCGAGAATCTAAATAGTGGATTAGCAGTAGAAAAAAAGTCCAAGTTCTGCTATAGTATGCTTTTCAAAATTTGAATTTCACCCGAGTACGGAATTCAAATCAATGTATAAAGAGAGCAGTATGGTTGTTCTCAAGGAGGAATCATGAAAACTAAAGCTTACACATGCGCAATCCTGTCTGCTGGACTCATCTTGAGCTTTGTTTTGGCTCCGTGTCTTTTCGCACAAGAAGAGCAGGAAAAGAAGCAGAGTGAGGCTGTCTATATCCCCAAAGAAGTCAATGAAGTCTTTCAAGCAGGGATGGACAATCGAGAAGCGCGATTGGACATTCCCTTCACCGTGTTCAAGCACTTTTATCTACCAGCTCGTGAAAACATGCATGTGGTTTTCTTCTTCAAGGTGAAAAACTCAGACCTTGGCTTTGCCCCACTAATGCCGGTCGGAGGAACCCCCGAAAAAACAGAGGGAGAAACCGCAGAGACCGCTCAAGAAACAGCAGCACCGCAGCTACAATCTAAAGCCCATTGCTTTCTTCAGTTCAATCAACTGGATGGAGATTTTAAAAAGGAGATCTATATCCCTGTCCAGCTTCAAGCGGATGGATCCTCTTACAACCCCGAGGAGGAGGGAATTTACACGACGGGTTATCCCCTGCCTTCAGGAAAGTATCTGCTCTCCATGGCGATCACTTCATTCGAACTGGAAAAGATCGGCACGCAGTACTTCGAGTTTACCATCCCGGATCCCGCGACATTCACAGACACTCTAGAAACAACGCCCATCTTTTTTGCCAAACAACTGAACAGAATGTCTTCTGCTGAGATGAAGGCAGAGATCCATAAAGATTACTTCACCTATGCCGTACTTCAGATCACACCCAATCTCAATAGCGTTTTCCATCAGGGTGATAACCTGGATATCTTCTTTTTTATTTTTGGCGCTCAGCCCAATGAGGCCAATCAGTTCGACATCGAAGCGAGTTACTCAGTGATGCAAGAGGATGAGGCTATTATCAAATTTTCGGGAACAAAATATGATGCTCCTATCATCAGTCAACCCCTCCCTCTTAAAAAAACTGTCGTCATCCAAACACAGGAAGGGGACCAAGTGTCAGAGAAAAAAGAACAAAAAGATTTGGAACCGGGTGCCTACACACTGAACATCGAACTCAAGTGCAACATTTCCGGAAAGACGATCACAAAGTCTATAGACTTTACGATAGAGACCGAATAAATCTGATCAACACCATTCACGTTTTATAGATCTCTCTTTTTCAAGGGGAAAAGGCTGCTCTTAAAAAGATTGTGAGCTTGAAGATTCTGCTTCGATTAGATAAAATTAAAGTGGAGCTATCATGAGAAGATTTTTTCTGGTTTTTCTCCTGTTCGCCTTTGCTATCCCTCATCTCTGTTGGAGCAGCCAGACCAAGATAAAGCCTGAAGAACTCCCACCCATATTCAAAAAATGGCTCGAAGAAGAAGTCGTCTACATCATCTCATCAAAAGAGAAAGATGTCTTCCTTCAGTTGGAAACGGATAGGGAAAGAAAGATCTTTATCGACGCATTCTGGAGGATCCGCGACCCGAATCCCTCCACCCCTGAAAACGAATTTAAAACCGAGCACTACAGCAGGATCGCTTATGCGAACAAAATGTTCGGCCGAGACAC
>JAGLRY010000288.1 GCA_023135995.1 Candidatus Aminicenantota bacterium
TTAAAAATAATATAGTCTTGTCAGACCAGGATTGAAGGAGAGATCGGATGGATATCGTGTCCCGCGTTCAAGCAATTTTGTTGAAGCCTAAGGAAGAGTGGATCACCATAAAGGAGGAGAGCACCTCTGTTTCCCAACTGTTCACCTCTTATGCCGTGATACTCGCTGCCATTCCAGCCCTGTCTCAATTCATCGGATTGGCCATATTCGGACGGCATATCCCTTTCAGAGGTGTGGTCAGGTATGGATTCGGAACAGCGTTCTTCTATGCCATTTTTTCTTATATCGCGATTCTTCTGACAGCGTATGTGTTAGGGATCGTCATTAACGCCCTGGCCTCTTCATTCTCCTCCAAACAAAATCAGGTCAATGCCATGAAACTGTCCATCTACAGCATGACAGCGGCATGGGTGGTGGGTGTTGTTCACCTCATCCCCTTACTGAGGATGCTGGCATGGGTAGGACTCTTGTACGGGCTGTATATTCTCTATCTTGGATTTTCAGCTGCACTCATGGAAACCCCCAAGGACAAAGTGCTTGCTTACTTTCTTGTGAGTCTTGTGGTCACTCTTGTGGTGACGATCGTTCTAAACATGATCCTGGGGGCCATATTCCTTGTGGGGGCTGTGAGTCGCGTCTAAAACTGACTGAGCTCTTCGAGGATTTTCTGAAACGCATTCCGCGGATTTGGATCTTTGATGATGGGTCTCCCGATGACGATATAATCCGCACCTTTGCGCACGGCTTGAGACGGTGTCAAGATTCGTTTTTGGTCATGGGCTGCGGCCCAGGCCGGCCGAATTCCAGGGGCAACAACCAAAAATTCCAAACCGTATTCACTTTTGACAAGCTCGATTTCCTGAGGAGAACAGACTACTCCGTCAAGGCCAGCTTCCTGAGCCAGCCCTGCAAGTTTCAGGACCTGCCCTTCTGTATCCGATTCTATCCCGATAGTCCTCAATTGCTCCTCTTTGAGGCTGGTCAACACTGTGACGCCAACAAGAAGGGGACGTTCTGTCCCGAGTTTTATAGCCTCCTCGGATGCCGCTTCTGCTGCTCTTTCCATCATTTCTTTCCCCCCAGACGCATGCAGGGTCATCATGTGGACGCCGTATCGTGTTCCCACGCTCACCGCGCCGGCGACTGTGTTCGGGATGTCGTGAAGCTTGAGGTCTAGAAACACTTTTTTGTTTTGGCTCTTCAGTTTTTCTAAAAACAAGGGGCCTTTTGCTGTAAACAGCTTCAAGCCGACTTTGAATACATCGGCCTCGGGAAGTTGTCCCGTAAGCCGCAAGGCCTCTTCTTCTGTGTCCACGTCCAGGGCCACTATTATCTTTTTAGCGAGACTTTCTTGGTGTTCCATTTTTTTTCCTTATTGTTTCACATCCAGTGTTCCAATGATGTCTTCGATGCGGGATATCCCGTGCGTTTGACAGTATTGCTCCAAATCCTGGACGACCGTGAGGCAGGTCTCCGGATCGATGAAGTTCGACGTGCCCACCTCAACGGCTTTGGCTCCGCAGATCAAATACTCGAGAGCATCTTCACCCGACATGATGCCTCCGATTCCTATCACCGGGATGTTGATTTGGCTGGCGACTTGGAAAACCATCCTCAGGGCGATGGGTTTGATGGCTGGACCGCTGAGACCTCCAAAGACGTTGGCCAGCTTGGGTTGCTTGGTGTCCACATCCACTGCCATGGCCAGGAACGTGTTGACCAGGGAAACGGCATCAGAGCCTGCCTCCTGTGCGCTTAAAGCGATCTCCACGATATCCGACACATTGGGGGAGAGTTTTGTGATGAGAGGACGAGAGCTCACAGATCGGACAAGCTTGACGACAGAATATGTCGAGTCGGGCTTCAGTGCCGGGCACATCCCTCCCTTCTCCACATTCGGACAGGAGATGTTGAGCTCGTAGGCCGCTATCCCTTCGTGTGAATTCAAATATTCCACGACAGAGGCATATTCCTCTTCATTCTCCCCGCAGACATTGACGATAAGCGCCGTCTGATAGGCTCGAAGTTGAGGAAGGATCTCTTCGCAGAACCGTTTGACTCCGATGCCCTGCAAACCTATGGCGTTGATGAGGCCGCTCGCGGTCTCCACCAGCCGGGGTGGGGGATTTCCTTCGCGGGGGGAGAAATAGAGGCCTTTGACCACAAATCCACCCAGTTCATTGAGGTCCATAAACGGAGTGAATTCCATCCCGTATCCAAAGGTGCCGCTGGCAGCGAGGACCGGGTTCTTAAGCCTGAGGCTGCCGATGTTGACAGAAAGGTCACTCATTATTCCCAAGCTCCCAGATAATATCCTCTGCCTTGAGCACAGGGCCTTCTTCACAAATCTTGTGCCACCCGGGCTCCTGACCTTTTCTGATTCTTTTGACACATCCCCAGCATGCGCCGAATCCACACCCCATCACAGATTCGAGAGAGAGTTCGGCGGGGATGTTTAAAGCCGCGGTAATCTCCGCGATCTTTTTGAGCATCAACTCAGGACCACAGGCATAGATCCGGCTCACAGTAAACCCGTTGTTGAGCTCAGCTTCGAAAGCTTCTGTGATCAAACCTCTTGTGCCGAAGGACCCATCCTCTGTGGCACAGGACAGAGTCGTGCCGCTTTTTTCGAATCTCTCCCTGACTGGAAGGTCCTCCACAGATTTTCCTCCATAAAATACTCTGGCTGTTCCACCGTGTGCTTTGAGCTTTTGGGAGAGAAAATAGAGGGGAGCGATACCGCGTCCACCGCCTATAAGTGCTGAGTGTTTCCCCTTGATTTCCTTTTCCACGGTGAAACCCGTGCCCAGTGGACCGATGATGTCGATGGTGTCTCCTTCCTGTTTTTCACTGAGAAGCCGTGTGCCGAGGCCCACTTTCTGGAAGAATATCTCCACACTCTTCCCTTCCGCAGAGAAGATGCTGAAAGGCCGGCGAAGGAGGGGATGGGTGTCTACGCTGGCGCGCACCATGAGGAACTGACCGGGTTGCGCATCCTGGGCGATCGCGGGTGATTCCAAAGAAAGGAGGAAATATTCTCTCCAGCTTTCCTTTCGTGTGATCTGTGCCCGGGAGTCCTTTTTCATGTGCCGTATAAGAATTTTGTTAAAAAAATAACAGATTATTTTTTTCATAGCAACAAAAACTTTGACAACTCCAGGCCATTTTTGAATAATTCAGGTAGAAGATGGATTATTCACGAGTTGAGGTTGCTGCAAAGGCGAGGTAGTGGCCCATGAAGCTGTAGTGAAC
>JAGLRY010000289.1 GCA_023135995.1 Candidatus Aminicenantota bacterium
GCTGGACGGGCATGGTACATCTCCCTGAGGGAGATGTGAGGGAAGCCCGGAACCGAGCGAAGTTTCCTCGCTGGGGAAACTGAGAGTGTTTTCGAAATCACCAATTGGAGCACTCGGGACATCATTCATCACGGTTTTGGGAAATACTTCTGAGTAGAAACTATTCTTCCAGGGTGGAAGCGATATCCTTCAGCTGCTCGCGAACATTATAGAGGACCTTTTTCATCCGGTCCGGATGGATGGCTGTTGTTTTCTTGACTCCCAATTCTTCTTCTAGCTGTCTTTTAGCCCCTGCCAAGGTGAGCCCTTCGGTTTCCAGAAGTTCCTTGAGCCTGAGGAAGATCGACAGATCTTTTTTCCGAAAAATTTTATGTCCTGCGCGGGTCTGACCTGACTGGATGAAGTAGAGGTCTTTCTCCCAGGACTCGATGACTTTTTTATCCAGCTGAGTCAATCGGGCTACTTCATCCAATTTGTAGACAAATTTTTCAGATTCGGTCTTGCCTTTCATGGTTTGTCTTCCCAACTCAGGCCCTTAAATGGAGCGGAACTTTTATAGAACAAAGGCTTGCTCATTCTGGAGATCTCTGTAAAATCAATCATTACATTAACATGGTCGCTTTTCCACGTCAAGCTCCTCTTTCCTTTGCTGGTCTTTTTATGTAGGGTTCGTTCCCCGAACGGACCGTTTGGGAAACGGTCCCTACATTTAGAGCTCACATCGTCTTGAGATCAAAGTGACCTGGAGTTAGAATTTCTGGTATAATTCATGAGGACATGCACATGAAATCCGGAGAAAAGACACACACTCCTCTCGCTGAAAGGATGCGCCCGGAAAATCTGGAGCAATTTTATGGGCAGGACCATTTGATCGGTGAGGGAAAGATCCTTTCCCAGCTTATTAAAACCGATCAACTGGTGTCGATCATCTTCTGGGGTCCGCCCGGATCGGGCAAAACGACTCTTGGATATATCCTAGCCAATACCTTCAATTTTCCGTGTATGTTTTTCAGCGCTGTTCTGACCGGTATCAAGGATGTAAAGACCGTCATGGCCCGAGCGGAAAGCCATAAAGACCTCTATGGCCAGCCCACTGTTCTTTTTATCGATGAGATTCACAGATTCAACAAAGCTCAGCAGGCGGCGTTTCTCCCTTATGTGGAGAGAGGCGATATCATTCTTTTCGGCTCCACGACAGAGAATCCCTCATTTGAGGTCATTGCCCCTCTTCTCTCTCGCATGCGGGTTCTCTTGCTGAATCCCTTAACGGAGGAGACTCTCACCAAGATCCTTCAGGAAGCCTTGTCGGATAAGGAACGCGGATTAGGGGATATGAACCTGAAGATCGGTAAACAGGCCTCGAAGATGATCATCGATTATGCCAATGGTGATGCCAGGCGGGCTCTGAACACCTTAGAGATTTCTGCGAGCCTGGCGCAGAAAGGCCGGATCACTGCGATAGAAGTCAAGGAGGCCCTTCAGAAAAGGATACTCCTCTATGACAAAAAGGGAGAGGAGCACTTCAACCTCATTTCTGCTCTTCACAAAAGTCTCAGAAACAGTGATGTGGATGCTTCCCTCTACTGGCTTGCCAGGATGTTGGCTGCGGGTGAAGACCCTCTGTATATCGTCAGGAGGTTAGTCAGATTCGCTTCGGAAGACATCGGTCTGGCAGACCCCCAAGCTCTTTCCATCGCTTTGAATGCCAAGGAGGCGTACGATTTTATCGGTTCTCCGGAGGGAGAGTTGGCACTTGCCGAGGCTGCGATCTATCTGGCTTCTGCGCCCAAGAGCAACAGGGCCTATACGGCTTTTGGAAAAGCAAAAAAAGATGTGGAATCCAGCCCCTTCGAACCAGTCCCCCTCCACTTGAGGAATCCTGTGACATCTTTAATGAAAGAGGTCGGATACGGGAAAGAATATAAGTATGCCCATGACTACGATTACTCCACGACGGATATGGAGACATTTCCCAAGAGATTAAAGGGCCGCAAATATTACGAGCCTGGAAATCTCGGCCTGGAAAAAGAGATAAAAAAGAGAATAGACTGGTGGGATCAGCTAAAATCAACCGGCAGGCGCAAGAAACCCGATTATAAACCCGACAGAAAAAAATAGCCGACGAATAGGTCGGCTACTCCATAAATCCTTTTTTAACCTGAATCATTCATAAAAAATGTCGATACTTATTACAACTAAAGCAATTTCAAT
>JAGLRY010000029.1 GCA_023135995.1 Candidatus Aminicenantota bacterium
CCACTTCCTCGCCGCTGCAGCACCCAACCCGACCTACCACTCAACTCGTGAATAATCCAGGTTTGAAAGCTAAATTAACACGGTTTAGGTGGTTTTTCAAGGTGAAGCGAAGACATCTCCTTTGATTCTTTATAAAGGTTTCGAAAACGAGCAACAAGATATCAGTAGGACTTTCTCCCTTTTAGATGTAGGGACCGTTTCCCAAACGGTCCGTTCGGGGAACGGACCCTACATAGCGAAAACCCATGTCTGTCCAGCCCTTCACAAGGTTTTCTCCACCACACAATAGGGACGCTTAATAACACTGTGTGAATTCATGCTATCATGGTTTTAGGGATGCTCACGTTGCGCGATTGTTTTTGAACTTTATAGAGATTTTCGCTAAAATAGAAGTGCTTTTGGAGAAGGCCGATGCCAACGATCGAAGAGGAATTCGAGAAACTGAAACCCGTCCTTGACAGATGGAGCAAAGTGGGCCTGTTTGCAAAAAAGATCGATGTCAAGGGCGTTGAAAATTTTGTCAAAAAAGGCCCAACGATCATCACGGGGAATCATATCGGCACCATAAAGGATGCTCTGACGATCTATGAGATAGTGCCCCGGTCCTTTGTCTTTACAGCCAACAAGATGATCTTTGATAAAAACGAATTGGACTTCCTTGTCCGGAAGCACCTCAAAAGGCATCTCAAAGGATTCGGGCTTTTTGTGAACGCGATCATCAAACCCATAAAGATCCCCACCATTAATTTTGTCACCAGAACCGTCAATAGAGTTGGAACCATCCCTGTAGACCTTTATTCCAGTAAAAGAGACGCCATCATGAGATGCCAGGAAACAGTGAAGGCGGGGAGAGCTCTTATCACCCTTCAAGGCCGTGGCCGTGTCATGAAAACCGACCCCAATCCCTATGTCAGTCCCATCAGAAAGGGGGCTGCGATCATCTCCTACAATCTCTACACGAACGAGGGAATTTCCGTTCCCGTCACTCCTTTGGCTATGTTCGGAACCCACCGTCCCTTTTTTATCCCAGGGAAGATCCAGGTTCGGGTGGGAAAACCCATGTTTATTTCTGATTACATGGGGGGTGGATTTAATGAAACGATCGAAAGATTCCGCAGTGCTCTGGAGAAAACGATCAACTCTCTTTTCTTCGAGATCCTCCGTTCTTAAGTCTGATCTCTATTGGCCACCGAAACGTGCGAGAATATCCGAATTGAGTTTGAGGAATAAGTCATATCTGATCTGTACGCCTTTTTCTTCTCTAAGCTTTGACATACAGGAGATAAAAAATTTATTTTTTTTCGTCTCCAGAAAATTTTCCCGCTCCGTTTCAAAATTTTCCTGAAAATCGGCCTCTGTGACCTCTTTGCGGTCGAGAACACGAATGAGCACATAACCGGTGGCATACTCTATGGGGTCACTGGCTTCATTCAAAGGCAGAGAAAAAGCCTTTTCGTCGACTTCTGTGTTCTCGCCGATGACACTCAAATACCCTCCCCGCTTGTGTTCTTCAGCTGTTTTGTACTCCATCTCATGCTTACTGGCGAGGCTTTCGAGATCGGAGGTGGCCAGCTCTGCTTTGATGGACTTCATCTTTTCGTAAGCCGATTCTTTCTTCTTTTCTGCGGCAAGGTCCTCCTTCACCTTGTCTTCCACCTCTTCCAGTAAAGCCGCGCGAGGTGCTGTGATACTACGAAGCTGCGCTAATCCCGTTCCTTTATAGGTGTATATCGGTGTCGAGATCCTGTTTTCCTCGAGTTGGAAGAGGGCAGTGCTTATGGAGCCCGATGGGTCGATCTCCTCTTCGAAAGACTCTCCATCAGCAACAGGTCCTGTGCTTTTGACCATATATCCCAATTTTTGTGAGGCCACGTCCAGGCTCTTTTCCTTTTGGGCATTTTTTTCCAGGCCTGCAACTCTTTTTTCGATCAATTCTCTTGTTTTTTGGTCAGTGAGGATGTTTGTGATCTGATCTTTGACATCTGCAAGAGGTTTTTGTATTGAGACTTCTTTTTCTATGACTTTGAGGATCGCTGTCCCGTCATCCAGCTCGAGAGGTTGGGACATATCGCCGACCTCCAGGTTAGCGATCTCCTCTTGTTCTTGTGTGGACAGCGAACGCCACTCGAAGAGTCCCCAATCGCCCGAATCTCCAGCTTTCCCATCCTTGGAATGGGTCTTTGCCATATTCCCGAAATCCTCTCCTGCATCGATCCTGTCCTGGATGTTCTGCATCTCTGTCAAAACGAGCTCTCTCTCTTTGCCCTCATACGGAATATAGATGCGGCTGACTCTCACTTTTTCCGGTTCGGTGAATTGAGGCTCGTTGTTGTTGTAGTACTCCTCGATTTCCGAGTCGGTCAGCTCCACGTCTTTTTTGAAGTCCTCGATGTTGAAAAAGACATAGTCGGCTTCACGTTTTTCAGGGATCCTGTAGTTTTTCTTGTTCTTTTTAAAAAATGCTTGTTTCTCTTCAAGGCTGAACTCATCATCGACTTCGATGTTCGTGATCTCGATGGGAACAAACTCCATCCTGACGCTTTCATTCGTATTCTTGTAGTTTTCCCAGAGCTCGCTCTTTGTGAGTGACACACCCGCTGTGAGCATTTTGATGGTTTTATCCATCAGGATCTCTTTTTTGAGGTTTTCCTCAAACTCCGACAAAGGGATTCTGTTCCACTCTAATATCTTTTTGTACTCTTCAAAACCGATAAACTGCCCATCCTTTTGAAACACGGGATAGGCCTTGATTTTTTCCCTCAGCTCGTCGTTTGAAGCTCCCAGTTTCATGTCTTCGGCGATTTGAATGAGAAGCTCCTGCTGGATGAGCTGCTCAAGCACCTGCTGCGGAAGGTTGAGTTGCTGTATGAAGCTCGCATTGAGTTCTTTGAACTGTTTCTGTAAGCTTTCGATCCTCTGCCTGAGGTTGCTCACATAAATGTCAGTTGATATTTTTGTTTTTCCGACCGTTACTATGGTGTCCGGGTCCCGAGATTCTCCCAGTTTACCCGCTCCACCCCATACGGCAAATATAGATATGATGAATGCAGCCACTACAGCCCAGAGAATGGGTGATAGTGATTTCAAGTTTTTACGCATTGCTTTCAGCATTGTCTCACCTCTCTTTGAGTAAGTGTCGGGCAATAACGATCCTTTGAACCTCTGAAGTTCCCTCATATATAGCGAGCACCCTCGCGTCTCTGTAGATCTGTTCGACAAAGAATTCTTTTGAGTACCCGTAGCCGCCGTGGATCTGGAGAGCCAGGTAGGCGATCCTGTTGGCTGCTTCCGAAGCGAACAGCTTGGCCATAGCGGATTCTTTCCCGTAAGGCTTGTCATTATCGCACAAATTTGCGGCTTTATGGGTCAACAACCGAGCGGCGTTTGTCCAAGTGGCCATGTCGGCGATCATAAATTGGATCGCTTGGAAATCTGAGATCTTTTTTCCGAAAGCTTCTCTTTCCTTGGCATATTTGACAGCTTCATCAATGGCCCTTTGGGAAAGGCCCACCGATTGGGCCGCAATTCCAATTCTAGAGTTGTCGAGTCCCTGGAAAGCGATGGCGGCGCCTTGCCCTTCTTTGCCCAACATGTTTTCTGCCGGGATTTGACAGTTGTCCAGGATCACTTCTGCAGTCAGTGAAGCATGCAATCCCATTTTTTCTTCGATCCTGGCTACGTGAAATCCCGGGGTGTCGCTATCGAGGATGAAAGCACTGAGCTTTCTTTTCTCTCCAGGGGGAGTGTCTGCTAAGGCGAAGAGGATGAACGCTTCGGCATTGTTTCCTGTAGTGACCCAGCTTTTCGTCCCGTTCAAGATGTACTTTTCTCCTTCTCTCCTGGCCTTGGTTTTCAGGTTTGTGGCATCTGAACCCGCCCCGGGTTCGGTCAAGCTGAATGCTCCGACGATGTCGCCGCTGGCTGCTCTGGGCAGGTATTGTTGCTTCTGGTCCTCATTCCCGAATTGGAGTATGGAGTTGGCAAAAAGGGAACAGTGAACCGAGATAATGACAGCCAGTGAGGGGAAAACACGGCTGATCTCCTCGATGACCAAAGCCGTGGAGAGACTGTCTGTTTTTATGCCTCCGTATTCGGAAGGAATAGCCATTCCCAGCACACCGATCTCTCCCAGTTTTTTAAGAAGCTCACTCGGGAAGATATGGTTTTCTTCTAAATGTTTGACATGAGGCAAGATCTCTTTTTGGGCAAACTCTCTGATCATTTCTTGGAGCAGCTTTTGGTCTTCTGAGAGTTCGAAATTCATGACTGACCTCGTGAATGGAATGTTATGCCGGTTTTAACCGAGACTCCCTAATCTCCTTTGTGGAAGAGAGGCACGAGTTTTTCGTATGAAGAATCCACACCTTCAATGACGACTTTGGTCTTTCCGATGAGGGGCATAAAATTTGAATCTCCTGTCCAACGGGGGATCACATGGAGGTGATAATGATCGGCTACACCCGCGCCAGCGCTCCGCCCTATGTTCATGCCTGTGTTGAATCCATGGGGGCGATAGTGCTGTTTCAATATTTTTATACTGAATTTAAGCAGGTCTGTCATCTCATCTGTGGCACCTTTGTCTGCTTTTTCGATCGAGTCCATGTGCATGTAAGGAGCGATCATCAGATGCCCCGGTGTGTATGGGTATCTGTTCAGGATGATGAAATTGTGCTCTCCCCTGTAGAGGATGTGTGCCTCCCTGTTGTCCTTCATGTTCACGGCTTGGCAGAAGATGCATTCCGTCATTTTGGATGCTTCCTTGACATATTCTTCTCTCCAGGGAGCTGTGATGTATTTCATTATTTATTGATCATGCTCTTCAGGAGTTTACTCGGTTTAAAATACAATACTTTTTTAGGAGGAACCTGGACAGGTTCACCCGTCCGGGGATTTCTTCCGGAGCGTGCTTGCCTTTGTCGGAATCGGAAACTACCAAATCCTCTCAGCTCGATTTCTTCGCCTCTCTGGAGGGCATCCTTGATCATCTGAAAAAAGAGATTGACACCTGTTTCTGCCTCTTGTTTGGAAATGTTCATTTCCTTGGCGATTTGGTTGATTAAATCAGCTTTTATCATCTTTTTCCTCCTTTTTTTTCTCCTTTTTGGGCGTTGTTTTTTTAGGGGTACTGATGGTTTTGAGTTGATCCTTCATGATATCACCGAGGGTATGTCTGCCGTCTTGACTTCTCACATATTTTTGATACTCTATTTTCTGCAATTCGATCTGAGCTTGCTTAAAACTCAGCGACATCTTTTTGTCTTTTTGGCTCAGTTTGATGATCTTTGCCAGCTTTTCTTCCCCCAGGGAGAAAAGTTCTGCAGGGTCTTCGATCTTCCTTTCATCCAGTTCTGAGAGGAAGACGACGCCCTCTATCCCCGGTGTGATCTCCACAAAAATACCGAAGCTGACTAGCCTGACGATTTTGACATTCACCAGGTCTCCGATCTTATGTCTCTCGAAAAAATCTTCCCAGATATCGCCCTCCAGTTGTTTGATACCAAGGGATAACTTCTGCTTATCCACATCGATGTTCAGGATGATGGCCTCGATCTCTTCCTCGACTTTCAGTTTGTCGGAGGGATGTTTGGTTTTTTCCCAACTGATATCCGAGATGTGGATGAGGCCTTCAATGCCCTTTTCCACTTCCATGAATGCGCCGAAGTCAGTGATGCTCGTGATCGTGCCCTTGACCCTAGAGCCTGGACTGTAAGTTTGCTTGAAGATCTCAAGAGGGTGAGGGCTGGTTTGTTTGAGCCCCAGCGATATTCTTTTTGTCTCCGGATTGAGGTCCAGGATGGTCACTGTGACCTCTTCCCCTATTGCGAGAATTTTTTTTGGGTGGACGAGCTTTCTGGACCAGGTCAAGTCGGAGACATGAACCAATCCTTCCACCCCTGGTTCCAGCTCCACAAAGGCTCCAAAGTCTGTGAGGCTCACCACTTTACCGGTGATCTTTTGGCCTGTAAAATACTTTGTTTCGATGTCCTGCCATGGGTCTGGGATCAGTTGTTTATATCCGAGAGAGATTTTTTCTTCCTTTTCATTGAAGTCGAGGATGACGACTTCAATATCCTGGCCCGCCTCGAAGTTCTCTGAGGGATGATGGATCTTTCCCCATGACATATCGGAGATATGAAGGAGGCCTTCGATCCCTCCCAAATCCACGAACGCACCGAAATTCGTCAGAGATTTTATTTTGCCCTTGATTTTTTTTCCACGACTCAATTGGTCGAAAACACGTTTTTTTCTTTTCTCTCTTTCATCCTGGAGGAGAAGCTTTCTGGAGAGAACAGCATTTTCCGTTTTGCGGTCGAGTTTTATGACCTTGAATTTGTAAATATTCCCGATCATTTTTTCCGGTTCTTTGACAGGACGAACATCCGCATGGGAATCGGGGAGGAATGTCTCTATACCGACGTTTACAGTGTATCCATTCCGTATCTTGTTTGTGATCTTGCCCACGATCCAGTTGTTTCGGACATAAGCGGTCTCCAAGTTATCTAACGCTTTCTGCGCAATGGCTCTCTTCCTGGAGAGGTGAAGATAGCCTTCTCTGAGATTGCTCTTTTCTAAGATCGCTTCGATCTCATTACCCGGCTGTATGGAGTTGATGTCCTTGATGTCTCCGAACTCCTCCAATGGGATGATCCCTTCGGATTTTGAGCCAACGTCCACAAGAACATGAGTTGGAGTGACTTTGATCACCTTCCCCCTGAGAAGTTTCCCTGGACTCAGTTCTTTGGCGCTGAATTGGTACTGATCAAGAAGAGCTTCGTACTCTTTGGATGAGATGTTGTCCTCTTTTTTGGTGTTTTTCGTTAACTCTGACATTGAACTATCTTCTCCCTATGAATTTGCCGTTCGAAGTTGGATTTGATCCTGACGACTGCTTCGTTAATCGCTTCCGGTGGGGTGGAAGCTCCTCCGGAAAGCCCGATTTTTTTTGCTCCCTTTAGCATTTCAGACGTGATTTGTGCTGAATTCTCAATAAAGTGAGTGTTTGGCAGGACTCTCTTCGAAATTTGATATAGCTTGTGTGTGTTTGAGCTGTTTTTCCCCCCTATGATAAAGAGCGTATCCACCCGAGAAGCAAGCTCGGATGTGGATTTTTGGTTTGTTTGTGTCGACTGACAGATCGTGTTGAAGACCTTAAGCTCCTCTGTTCTTTCGATGAGGGCAGCGGCGACTTTTTGGAAGAGGTTCATGTCCTGTGTGGACTGAACCAGAACTGCCCGTCTTTTATTCTTGGACAGCTTTTTGGCCTGTGCCTCCGACTCGATGATAATCCCTTTTCCCTGGCTGTATCCGATGAGACCTCTGCTTTCGGGGTGATTTTTGTTGCCGACGATGACGATTTCTTCCTCTTCCTTAGCCAACGCTTCCACAAGCCTCTGGATGCGTTTGACGATCGGACAGGTCGCGTCGATGATCTTGATGCTTTTTTCTTCGATCTTTTTATATGTTTC
The DNA here is from genome assembly GCA_023135995.1 of Candidatus Aminicenantota bacterium. Taxonomy (GTDB): domain Bacteria; phylum Acidobacteriota; class Aminicenantia; order Aminicenantales; family Aminicenantaceae; genus WTAW01. Next base: position 7,467 of record JAGLRY010000029.1, read on the forward strand.
CGGGGAAACACCATGGCTCCTGATGATCACGGTGCCCTCTTTGAGCTCATCCAGATTTTCCAGAGATCGAATGCCCTGCTGCTCTAGGTCGGCTATGACCTGGGGGTTGTGGATCAAGTCTCCTAGAGTGAAGACCTTTCCCCTTTCCTCGGAAAGGGTTTCTTTCGCGATCTGAATAGCTCTTTTGACTCCGTAACACAGTCCTGAATTTTTTGCGATGATAATTTCCATTTTTCCAATTTTACGATGCAATATATTATACTAGATGATGGGTGTTTGTCAATCCTAAATATAGGTAAAAACTTAACTTAGCTTCATTTTGGTGGGTGAAGATAGAGACCGATTCCTTGTTCGTTCACCGTCTGGGCTGGCGGGAAGTTGCCGATATCGATGGCTTGGTCCGGGTTGAGCTCCCGTAATCCCGATACCAGAGCATTTACAGCGGCTAGGTGGCGAGCCACTCGTTCCTTGATGGGAATGCCGTCCTTACTGTAAGGGACAAAAAGCATTCCCAGTTTGGAAGCTTTCACATAGTTTGGATCCTTTCCTTCCACAATCAGGGCCTCTGAGGGCTTTCCCTTGAGTCGTCCATGGGAAGCGTTGGCCGTTTCGAGGAGGATGGCCATTGATGGTGTGTGATCTCCCCATTCGCGGTGGCTGAGGCCGCGCAGGCTCGGCGGCGAGGCCTCCATGCGTATGTCTATGTCCTCCATCTGAAGTTCCATGCTCGCGATGGCGGCGAGTTCAGCGCTGTTTTCATGAAAGACAATGGCATTGACCACAGGATACTCTGGTGCCGCTTCATGGAGGTCGAGGGAGAGGTCGATCTCTTCTTTTTTAATAAGCTCCATGATCCCGAAGGCGATCTGTTCAGTCAGGTGGCCCTTTTCCTTGCCAGGGTAGCTTCTGTTGAGATTGCGAACCTCTGCTCCAGACAGGGCCTGGCCCGCTGCGTTGGTGAAGAGCGTGGGATCTGGCCATTGATGGGTGGGATTTGTCAATCGTGATCCAAAACGAAACCATCTTCTCCCTCCCGGAGTTTCGAGAGAAAACTTTTGGGGATTCCCTTCAAATGGATCGTCATGCGTGAAGCCGCTGAGATTGGCTTGAGGTATTATAAAGATCTTTCCTCTAGAAACAGTGATATTTTCAAGAAGCAGTACAGCTGTTATGAATCCTGCTGGTTCATTGGGGTGGGTTCCCCCGAGGATAAGAAGATTGCCTCCCTCCTCTTCGCCCCTGAAGCAATACACAGCTGTGTCCCCAGGAGAATCGGCCAGTTGAGGGAAATAATCACTGAGCTTTGTCTGCGCAGACAATCCTGGACTCGGGTAAAATGTATCTGTTTTCCGCATGCTTAAGAATTGGACCCCTGTCAACCAGCACAGTGTGCCGGTTAAACAAAGAAGGCAGAGCGCGATGAGGTGGTGTTTTTTGATCTTTTCCTTCATTGAATTTTCCAACGTTTTTTCATGTTGTTTATTAGCCTGGATTATTTGATCAGGAAGAGCCGGAGAAAGAACATGATAAGCACGATAGCAATGCTCACCTGAGTCCAAAATTGTTTTTCGCGGAACAGGTACCAGATCAAATTCATTATCAAAAGCAGTACGATCAAATGGTAAATTATCTTCATCATTATTCTATCTTCTATAATCCTTATATGATCTTTTCTATAACTGGAGCCAAAAGAAGGACTCCGATTCCCATGGCCAATTCAAAGAGGGCGGGGACAAGACAGTACCGCAGGACTTTAAAATAGTTCTTTTCTCCGACAATCTGAGCGGCGAATATTCCTGCTAGAGCGGTGGGAGGCATAAGGTCTCCGAGGCCCGCTATAGCCGATAATGCTGCGGATGTGATGATCGCGTTTTTGTTGATAAGCGCTAGAATGAATGGCACTCCCAGGATGGATGCCGAGCCATACGCTGAAACTGCTCCGAAAAGAGGCATACTGATTGAGATTCCTAAATACAAAAGAACGGGGGGCAATGAGAGGAAACTCATGACTATCCATCCCCTTCCTCCCGTCAAGGTCATGATCTGGATGAACATCCCCACGCCGGCCAGGATACAGAGGATGGGCATGGACTCCTTCATGGCATCCTGGGTCACTTTAAAAAAGTTAAAAGGACGAGCACAAAAAATTCCCACTAGAGAGCCCACCAAAAAGATGGCGGGAATACCGATGTCTGGCATAAATGAAGAGGTGAATCCCTGACCGATCATCAATAGGATGACAACGAGCACTGGAAGGGAGAGTCGAAAACCGTATTCTTGGGAATAAGACTCGGGCAGAATCGATTTCATTTGCTCGTAGTCGAGTATCTGAATGTCTTTGTACCCGAGCCAGAGGGAAATGATTATGGCTAAGGGAATCACAATGATCAGGAGGGGAATCGTGAGGCCGATATAGGGCATGTCCACTCCACCCCCCATGATCATCACCAGGATGTTGACAGGAGGGGCGATCATTCCTAAGATCCCTCCCATGGCAATAAGGGCGGCTGTTTTCACTTTGGAAAGGCCCAGCTTGATCAAAACTGGCGCAATGAGCGCCCCGGTGCTGAGAACAGCTGCTGTGGAAGAGCCGGTGATCATTCCGGGAAACATGACAATGGCCATAACTGTAAGAAGAAGAGTGACTTTTCTCTTGTAGAATGTTTTGAGAAGGATGGCTGTGATCGTGTCCAAGATTCCGGAGGCTTGGAGGACTTTCATGAAGATCATGGCTGTGACGATGATAAGGATGGTGTCGAAGTAGCCAAAGCTTCCTTCCACCAGATGACGCAGGGCTAATCCTTCCCCTCCGAGCAGAGCGCCAGCCAGAGCTGAAAACACGAGAGAGACACCGATGGGCAGCTTTAATCCCATCGCTAGGATCGCAAAGATTACGACCATAGACAGAAATATGGCGTATTCAGGCATCTTCTTCTGAGTCGTAAAAAACTATTTAAAAGCGTCCTTGAGAGGAGTCAAAACATCAACAGTTTTTTCCACTTCCACAAGGGAAATATTGTTTTCTTCACATATTTTACTGAAAAATCCATCATGATTTCCCGATTTGACGATGATGGCCATTTGAGCAAAGGGGAGGAATTCAGTGATCAGCTGGTCTGTCAGCTGACCCCTGCGGGCTTCTCCACCCAGATGGAGGCAGAGGAGTGGGATGTCTCTTTTTTTTGCCTCTGAAACGAGCTCTCTCACCCTCTCTTTCTCCTGGTCGACATCGATCCCGGCTGCACCCAAGCCTTTCAGGCTCGCACCAAAAACCAGCGTCAGCGTTTTTATGTTCTCCAGATCTTCGGCTGTGGCTGTTTTTTTCAGTGTGGCGTTGAGGCCAGCCCTTTTTGCAAGCACTGAGGCCATTTGAACATCTGCGCTCTGCCCGGCGGATGTGATCAGATTAGGAAGTTCAAATGGAGGCGAATTTTCCCCAGCATTTTTGTATGCAAAGGCAACCGGGGATAACAGGAAACACAAAGCTAACACAAGGATAATGTTTTTTCTCATCGGTTTTACCTTTGTTCAATAAATTAAAAATACTTGGTTATCGAATTGTTAGGATACTTGAAAAAGAACTCTTTGGCAATTCTCTAACCTGAATTATTCATAAAATCTTCTGACAAATTTATATCCAAAAACACTCAATATCTTATTGTCAGCATCTTTTACTCTTCGGGCGCCGACCCAACCTAACCAACCAAACTTCATGGGCCACTTCCTCAACCTTAATGTTAGGGTGGGGTGGGTTGGCCTCAACTCGTGAATAATCCAGGCTAATAGAAAAGGACAACATCTTTAATTCAGTGGTATGGGAATGTGTGATGATTGTAAGGGGTCAGTATCCTGCACCGTACCCATCTCTTCGGGAGTCTGCCCCGCCGAGGATGATGTCTTTTCCTGGGAGGAAAATGATCCCCTGAGCGCCGCCAAAGTATTTATCATAGTCCTCTCTTAAAAGAACTTCATGACCCAGTTCTTTGAGAGCTTCGATGGTAGCCGGAGCCATTCGGGATTCTAAAGCAATGGGACGATTCTCGCCGCGGACAGAGTAGGAAAAAAACCGGGGTGCTTCGATAGCTTCATCGAGGGACATGTTAAATTCGGTGACATTGAGGATGATCTGGGTCAGGGTGGTGAATATCCGCGTGCCGCCGGGTGAGCCGAGAACCAATACGGGTTGTTCACCCTGAAATAAGATCAGAGGTGCTTGGGAGCTTAACGGTCGCCTGTGGGGCTTTGGCGCATTCGGAGATTCGGGATTGCGAGAGAAATCATCCATCTCATTGTTCAGAAGAAATCCTGTGTTTTTTGGGATGATGCCTGATCCGAAAAAGTGGTTTATCGTTTGAGTGAGGGCAACGATGTTTCCCTCTTTATCCATCACACAAAGATGGGTCGTGCTCTCTTTCTCGTTCTCTCTTTCGTCAAATTCTCCGTAGGGATAGGTGTTGAGGACATGGTCAGGCTTGATCTGTGCAGCGATCTGTTTGCCGTAATCTTTCGAAGTGAGCTCTGTCTCGGGAATGTGGATGTAGTTTGGATCGCCGAGATACTGAGCCCGGTCGGCAAAGACAAAACGGAACGCCTCACTCAGATGATGGATATAAGGAACTGAATTATGTCCCCACTCCTTTACCGACCAGTTGCCGATGATGTTTAAAAGTTGGATGATGTGAAGACCGCCAGAAGCCGGTGGCCTCGCACTGTAGAGCGTGTAATCCTTGTAATGCCCTTTTATGGGGGTGTGTTCCACAGGAGAATAACTGGCCAGGTCATCGAGAGTGAGAATGCCGCCCTTTTCCTGTACAGCGGTGACGATCTTTTGGGCGATCTCGCCCCTGTAAAAGGCTTCGATCCCTTGGGATGCGAGAAGGCTGAATGTGTTCGCGAGTTCAGGATTGCGGAGCACCTCATCGGCTTCAAAAGGCAATCCTTCGTTAAGGTAACAACAGGACTCTCCGGCCATCTGAAGCAGTTTTTCGTACTCGTCCTTGTTGATCTTGCTGAAGGTTTTACTGACTGGGAATCCCTCTTTTGCGATCTGGATCCCCCTCTGCATCACATCTTTGAGGGTCTTGGTGCCGTACTTGTTCAGCGCATACGACCAGCCTGCGAGTGCACCGGGAACAGCGACAGCCAAGCCATGTGTTCGCCTCAGCTGTTCGTTGGTCTTCCCGTCTTCGATGTACATCTCAGGAAAGGATTTTGCCGGTGCCTTCTCTCGAAAGTTAATGGCTGTGATCTTTTTATCTCGCGCCAGGTAGATCACCATAAAACCACCGCCGCCTATTCCCGAAGCAAAAGGCTCTGCCGCGTTCAAGGCAAACGTAGTGGCAATGGCGGCATCGACTGCGTTTCCTCCTTTTTTCAGCATTTCCAGGCCGGCTTCAGCAGCCAGAGGGTGGGCGGCAACTACCATTCCGCTCTTACCCCGAAAATTGTAGGGTTCATGACGGTCGAGGGGAGGCTTCTCCTGTTCGAGATCTTGTATTCCACAAAAAATCGTTATCACAAGGAAGAGAGCCAATAAAACAATTTGGAGGCCATGTTTCGGGAAAATCGTAATTTTTTTAGTCTTCATCTGACTCCTCTTCTAAAAGTTTTGAGATCTCTTCTTGCGATGGAAGGTCTTTCAGGCTGTCCAGCCCAAAATAAGTCAAAAATCTTTCAGAGGTGCGATAGATCAGAGGTTTTCCAGGGCTCTTTTTCCGGCCGACGATCTTGACCAGTTTTTTTTGAAGCAACGTCTTGAGAGAATGAGTAGCATCCACCCCGCGGAACGCGCTTATCTCAGCAAGAGTGATGGGCTGGTGATAGGCGATCGTGGACAGAGTTTCAAGGGCTGCTGAGGAGAGTTTGTTCTTCCTGTTGACCCGGAGGAGACGCCTGATCCATGGATCGTGCTCGGATCTTGTTGTGAAGAGATACCCTCCTCCGGTCCGGATGATCTGGATGCCCCCCGGATGGGATGTGTATTTCTCCAAGATCAGGTCAATGGATTTTTCGATCTCCTGCTCAGAATATTCGGTCAGAACGTTTTTGATTTTCTCCGTGGATAACGGTTCGGCAGAAACAAACAATAGAGACTCGATGATGTTACTCAGTTGTATGCTCATTTTCGGCTCTCTTTGCGAAGCCAGACTTTGATGGTTTGGAAGAGCGTTTCCTGGATGGCATAGACCGTTCTGGCCTTGATGAGCTCCAGAAGGCAGAAGAAGCTCACCAGAGCCTCCTCGATCGTCGTATGGCTCTCGAAATATTCAGTAAAATCGAGATAATGATTTTCCTTGAGGAATTCAATGATCTCGTTCATTTTCTCTTCCATGGAGTACTCTTTGCCCATGATGATCTGGATGTTTTCCCGTTCTTTCTTCTTCATAAGGATGAAAAAAGCCTCTGCAAGGTTGAACAGCGAGATCTCTGTCAGATCCAGTTCTTCTCCCATGAAATGAGGCGGAGGAACGTCTCTTTTCCATTTGGGGAGTTCATCCGCCTCCTTTTGCCTCAAGATGGCGCAGGCGGCCTTGATCTTCTGGTACTCCAAAAGCCGGTCCACGAGAACTTGCCGAGGGTCCTCTTCATCGTCCAGCAGTCTCTCCCGCGGTAACAACATTTGTGATTTGATATAGATGAGAAGTGCAGCCACAAGAAGAAATTCCGCCTCGCGCTCGAGGTTTATGCGTTCTTTTTTATCCAGATAAACAAGGTACTCTCGAGTGATCGTGGCAATAGGGATGTCGTGGATATCGATCTTTTTCTTCCGGATCAAAAAAAGAAGAAGGTCTAAGGGACCTTGAAAGACGTCCAGATTGACTTGGTATTCTGAAGATCCTATGGAACTATCCGTCTCTCCTGTATTATTCATAAAAACTGCCAATACATTGACTCATGTATAATACGGGCGAAATTCTTCATTGTCGAGGCGTCAAAAACCGAGGGCAATCCTGACTTCTTTCATCGTCTTTTGAGCGACCTCTCGAGCTTCTGTGTTTCCCCTCTCGAGGATGTCCAAAACCATGTCGGGATTATCGGCGAATGTCTTTCTCTTTTCCCAGAAGGGAGTCAGGATTTGGATCAACTTTTCGATGACGATATTCTTGCATTCCAAACATCCTATTCCAGCAGTCCTGCAGCCCTGAGCGATCTTCTCTCTCTGCTCTTCGTCGACAAAGGCCTTATGCAATGTGAATGCAGGGCAGTCTTCGGGTTCTCCCGGGTCCGTCCGCCGCTTCCGCCTCACATCAGTTTTCATGGGCTGGATCTTTGCGCGGATCACTTCGGGGGAGTCTTTGAGATATATAGAATTCCCGAAGGATTTGCTCATCTTGCGGCCATCGGTTCCGGCCAGCTTGGGGACTTCTGTGAGCAGGATCTGGGGTTCGGGGAATATGTTTCCGAACAGGCGGTTGAAGCGTCTTGTGATCTCCCGAGCCAGTTCCAGATGATAAGCCTGATCCTCTCCCACGGGAACGATCTCTCCTTTGTAAAGGATGATGTCTGCAGTCTGGAGGACGGGATATCCCAGAAATCCATAAGTGTTGACGTCTTTATCTTTTAACTCTTTCTGCATTTCTTTAAAAGTGGGGACTCTTTGAAGCCAAGGAAGAGGTATGATCATCGAGAGGAGCAGATGCAGTTCGGCATGCTCTTTGACTTCGGATTGGACAAAGATCGTGCACTTATCAGGGTCTAATCCGATACTCAGCCAGTCGGCTGCGACTTCGAATATGTAATCCCTTATGACTGGGTGATTCTGGTACTCTGAGCTAAAGGCATGCCATGTGACGATCGAATAAAAGCATCGGTACTGGTCTTGCAGTTTGATCCAATTGCGGAGCGCCCCGGCGAGATGACCCAGGTGGCAGGCGCCGGTGGGCCTCAATCCGCTAAAAACGACTCTTTTCTTTTCTTCGTCCATATTTCGAGTTCAAATAAAAAGATTGACGATACGCACAATCACTCCCAGGATCCGTCCGATGAAACCGGTCATGATCAGAACAAGCAGGATGATAAACCCGTAAGGCCGGAGTCGCTCATATTTCTCGGCCGCTTCCTCTGAGATCAGCCCCATCAGGACGCCGCTGCCATCGAGGGGCGGGATGGGGATGAGGTTGAACACAGCGAGGATGACGTTGATCAAAACTGTATAGTAGAGGATTATGAAGATACCTTCTGCAGGGCCTAAACGTCCACCGTATGTGAGGAAAAGAGTTGGATTCATGACTTTGAACAATTTGATGCCCAGGAAGGCTATAAAAGCCACACTAAAGTTCGACAGGGGGCCGGCCGCAGAAATGATCAGGTTATCCCGCCTGGGATTTCTCAAATTCATCGGGTTGACGGGGACGGGTTTGGCCCACCCAAAAGGAGGGGCACCCATGACGATGAGGATCAAAGGGAGAAGGATCGTCCCTACAGGATCGATGTGAGCAATGGGGTTCAGAGTGATCCTGCCCATGGCGTAGGCTGTTGGATCTCCCAATTTGTAGGCGGCCCATCCGTGGGAGGCTTCATGTATGGTGATGGCAAAAAGCACTACAAATAAGCTGATGAGGATCTGAGGAATGTCCATTTTTTGACCAGAGCTATTTATAGCACATCGACCTCAATACGTAAAGAGCCAACACTTCTCTGCAGCGATTCCGCAACTTCACACAAAGAGCCAAAATCTCTCCTAAAATGAAAGGCCTTTCTTATAAGGAATTTCGCATTCGGGGGATTTTCGTATATTTTTAAGAGTTATATGGGGCTATTTTTGGCAAGAGAGAACACTATCCCTCTGGTTTTGGTATCTAACATTCGTGTTTTTCATTATGAGGAGAGAACCGGATTTATGGAGGAACACGGAGGCAACTTCCATCATATAGGCCTGAAAATATGAGCCTGGCAAAATAGAGATGAGTGTGTTTGGCTCGCAACTCTGGCTTAATATTCAGACACACAAAAGCACGGAAGAGGTTGAGAACCAACATAAGAGTCAGCCAAAAAGCAATTATAGCTGTGGGGTGATGACAGTAGAGATGGTCGGCATGCCAATAAGTCACCATTTCATTGATCGCCCTGTTCTCGATGAGCCATCGATCATGCCCGAGACGGATAATCGTTTCAGCGCTTGCCTCTTTTTGAGATAAGGTGGTCGCCCATATCCACTCAGAGGTTTCCTCCTCTATTTCACCCGTTAGTTGGCGGCGAACAGTTCGAGTCTCCACACAACGGACAACTCTTATCTCTCTCTTCAGACTCTGCCAAGAAGTAAACCCTTCAATATCCCATATCTCTCTCTTTAGATTGCCTTCTATCTGAATCAAAGGCTTCTCCTGTTGGAAAAGACCTCTGGCATCTTCCATCAGATCCCGCCTCTCATCTTTGAGCACAGCAATAATGTGTTTTCCATGCTCGAGGAATAGATTAAAAAAAGGAGCTTTCAGATAGAGCCCATCTGTAACCACGACTGAGAAGGCCCGCGGATAATCTCGAAGAACCCTCTCACAGAGACGGACGGCACAGGAGACTTCATCCTCTCTTCTCCGCTGCTCCTCCACATCTAATA
>JAGLRY010000290.1 GCA_023135995.1 Candidatus Aminicenantota bacterium
GAACCCCCGACCTACTGATTACGAATCAGTTGCTCTACCGGCTGAGCTACACTGGCTTCTTGCAAAGATAGTCAAATTGAATACAATAACTATTCTATGACAATTGAACACATCATTCTTAATAAAAATCCAATGAACTGTCAAGTGAAACAGGACGTGTAGAACATGATCATCAAGCGGCTGGAGCTCCAAGGATTCAAATCCTTCTCCGAAAGAACCAAGATCGTCTTCCATCCAGGCATTACAACGATCGTTGGCCCCAACGGCACTGGTAAAAGTAACATCGTCGATGCCCTCCTCTGGGTTCTGAGCGGAAAACGCCTAAAAGCCCTCAGGGGGGAAAGGGGCAGTGACATCATATTCAACGGGAACACAAACACACCACCGATGAGTATGGCAGATGTCAGCCTCATCCTGGGAGATGGAGACGAAGACCTCATCATCAACCATCGCTTTTTCCGTTCGGGCGAGGGTGAGTACCGGATGAACGGCAAGGTCGTTAGGCTTAAAGACCTCCATGACTACCTCTGGAAAAAGGCCATCGCTGAGACAGAATATTTTGTCATCGAACAAGGGAGTATCGGTCTTTTTCTCTCCTCAAAACCCCTTGAAAAGAGGCAACTCCTCGAGGAGGCAGCCGGGACGGCCTTCTACAAAGATAAAAAAAAGCAGGCACAGAAAAAGCTGGAAAACAGCGAACAGAACATGGACCGGCTGGAAGATATCATCGCGGAAGTGGCCAGAGGGAAGAATTCACTCAAAAGGCAAGCCAGTGCCGCTATTCGGTACAGACAATTAAGAGAGACGATCCGGGAGTACACACTCTTTCTATTCCGGGAGAAAATTCACAACCTTGAAAAAAGCCAAGCAGAAACCGCCGTCAACTACAGAAGATGTCTAGAACATGAGCAAGACCTAGTTTCACGGTTAAAATCAGAGGAGCGACACCTGGCTGAAAAGCGGAAAGAAGTCTGGGAGATCGAGACATCTAACAAACAGGAAAAGGAAGACCTCTTCGTCCTCAAAACACAACTCTCCCGTTTAGAATCGGATCAGGACAAGGAAGAAAAACGCATCGATTATTTTGCCGAAAATAGAGCTAAAGCCAAAAAGGACAACGTGGAACTCCAAAATGAAAAGAGTGCACTGGAGGAGGAGAAAACAGCATCAGAAGACACACTCCTCAGCTTGAATCGTACGCTTGAACAAAAACAGAAAGAACTGGAGGAGATCTCTCAAGACACACAGATCTCTGACGATAACCTTCAGCAAAAACAAGAAAAGATCGAGTCTCTCCGCAGCGAACTCCTTGAAAAGCTCGCCATCCAGACAGAAATCAAAAATGAAGCCAGCAGGTACGAAAAAGAGGTCGAACTGATTATGCGCCAGGAGGATAAGTTCAAATTGCAGATCGATGAGCAAAAGGCTCTATTCAACGAAAAAGGCGACACAATCAAACAAAACACTGTTGATCTGGAAAAGCTTCAGGAAGACCTTCGGAAGAAAACGGAAGAGACCACGGATGTGCAGACTGCCACTGAACACCTAAACTCCGAGATCGAAAACTTGCAAGGCCAACTCGAAGAACTGGAAAAAAAGAAGGACCAAAATGTCCATCATCTTCAGGCATTGGAAAAACTTGAAGAGAAAGAACGCGGCGAGGACCTGACTGCAGATATTCCTGGCTCGTTGGGGATCCTGGCCGACTTGATCGAAACAGACCCCGACCACGCGCTCCTCATCGATGTCTTCTGGAAAGAAGAGGCAAAGGCGAATCTTATCGCTGCCGAAGATTTCCTAAAGAATCTGTCAGAGCATAAGCCGGCCGGGAATTACTTTTTGTTCTCTGCCCATAAGAAGGGCTCAGTCCCCGAAGAGGTCGAAAAGGACCCTAGAGTCATCGGACTTCTCAAGGCAGCTATCCAGCCCGACTCAAAGATCAAGGATTCCTTCCCGCAGTTTGAAGAAGCCGTCATCGTTCAAGATATCAAAACCGCTGTCGAACTGTGGCTTCAGTATCCCACAATCAACTCTCTTACGATAAAGGGCGAGCTTCTTTGCGCATCGGGACTCATGAAGCTTGGGCCGAAAAAGGAGGGAATGTTCTCTCTCAGCCAGGAGATGAAAGCACTGAAAGAAACGATCGAGGGGATAGATACACAGATTTCGCCACTGACACGGAGGATCGAAGAGAAACTCCAAACTCAGAGGGATCTCCAAGATAAAAAACAAGAGGCATCTTCATATCTATCGAAACTCTACCGACAGATCAATGAAAAAGAGAAGGATAAAGGTTACTATCGATCCGAGACCCAGAAGATCGAATCCAATGTTTATCTCCTTAAAAAAGAGTTGGATGTCCTTCTGGAAGAAAAACAAGAAAAGAGCCTAAAACTGGAAGATCTCACAAAGACAATAAAAGAATTGGAAGAGGCTGAGGCAGTGTTAAAGAAGGACGTTCAAGAAGAGGAAGAACACTTGACACGCCTCAGAGGAAATATCAGCAAGAGGAGAAAATTCTTTTTCGAACTCCAATCCGGAGCGGATATCACCCAAGAAAAAATCAACAACACAAAATCCCAGATCCAAACCATCTCTCAGAGGATGCAAAGTATCGAGTCCAAAATGGACAGTCTCGATGAAGAGATCAAGCTCTCAACGGCTGAAGAAAATAAATCCAAGATGCGGATCCATGAATTTTCCTCAAAAGCCTCTAAACTTAAAAAAAAGATCGAGGATAAGCAAACTCAAGAAATTGACCATGAATCTCGCTTGCAAACAGCGCAGAACGAACAGCAAAAGATGGAACAACGACTGGAGGAACGGCGGGAGGCCTATGAGGCCAAAAAAGAAGAACGCGTTCAGTGGGAGATCAAAAAAGCAGAGCGAGACCGGGATATCGCCAATTGCGAGGAATCCTGCTGGCACGAGCTTAAAAAAACCCTGGATGAAGTCAAAAAAGACATTCAGATGGAGTCACTTCCCGATATTAACGTTGAGGAATATTTGAGTAAAGCCAAGGAGAAGCTCCAGACGTTTAAGGCTGTGAACCTCATGGCTGAGGAAGAATATCTCATCCAGAAAGAGCGTTACGAATTTCTCACCCAGGAACGCGATGACCTTCGAGATTCCATCGACACAACAAAGGAAGCCATTCGAAGGATCGACCAGGAGAGCAAAACACAGTTCTTGAACGCATTGCACGAGGTGAACAAGAATTTTAAAGATGTATTTGCCATTCTTTTTGAAGGTGGGCATGCTGAACTTAAGCTGATTGACCCTAATTCACCCCTGGAGAGTGGTGTGGAGATCATCGCACAACCCCCGGGAAAGAAAGTCCAGAGCTTAGGGCTCCTCTCAGGAGGGGAGAAAACCCTGACCAGTCTGGCCTTCTTCTTCGGACTTTTCAGGTATAAACCCACACCCTTCTGTATCCTCGATGAAGTGGACGCCGCATTGGATGAGAGGAATCTCACCAGGTTTCTCAATCTGATGAAAAAGATCAAGGATCAGACTCAGTTTATCGTCATCACGCACAATTTCAAGACCATGGAAGTCGCAGATTATATCTACGGGACATCCATGGGCGAACCGAACATCACCACGATATACGCCATGAAGATGGAAAAAAAGAAACAGGAAAAACCTGGATGAAAATACAGCTCTTTGTTTCACCCGGAGGCTACTTTGCCGAACGATGGACCAAAGGATCTTCCATGCCTCATCTCGGCCTTCTATACATTGCAGCCGTCCTGGAAAAGGAAGGACATGAGATAAGGATCGTCCCGGCAGACATCTTAAAGCTCAACTGGAATCAAATCGCCGAGGAGATCAGGACATTTAAAGCAGACCTCATCGGCGTCACATCAACCACAGAAAATCGATTCCAGAGTTTTGACCTCATCAAGCTGGCAAAAAAAGAACATCCGGAGGCTCTGACCGTCATGGGAGGACCTCATGCCTCAATGGCCGCTGAGGACTGTCTTGCACACATCCCCGAGTTGGATATCGTCGTTAAGGGCGAAGGGGAAGAGACCATGCGCGAACTCTGTCGCGCCCTTGAAGGGGACGGCGGCAAGGATGCTCTCAGTTCAATCGCCGGGATTTCATACAGGAAAGATGAAAAGATCCATACAAATCCCACACGTCTACCTATTAAAAACCCGGACACCATCCCCCGCCCTGCCTATCACCTCATTCCCTTTGAGACATACAACTTCCGCTTTGAAGTCCCAGGTCAGGGACTACTTCCTGCTGTCAACATGATGTCCAGCCGTGGGTGTCCCTTCAACTGCAACTTTTGCGCAACCCCCATAAATTGGGGCCGCCTTGTAAGGATGAGGAGTGCAGAGAACATCATCGACGAGATCGAATTCCTGATCAATGAGTACGGAGTGAAAGTCATTTTCTTCTTTGATGACACATTCAACACAAACCCAAAACGCGTGCACGCGATCTGTGATCTTATTATCGAGCGAAAACTGGATATTTTTTTCAAATGTGATGTCAGGATCGACCTCATCGACAAACCTCTGCTCGTGAAGATGAAAGAAGCAGGCCTCTTCCATCTCTCCTTCGGGATTGAGGCAGGCTCCGAGCGTGTGAGGAACCAAGTCGTCAACAAGAAGATCGAGGTGGATGATTTTCACCATTTGGTCGATTGGTGTAATGAACTGGACATCATCCCCAATGCCTTTTTCATATTCAGCCATCCGACAGAGACTTGGGAAGAGGCCCAAGAATCCATCAAGATCATCGAACAGTACAAAGACAAGATCGAGGCGAGCGTAGCCATCCTCCACATCTACCCGGGAACTCCTCTGGAAAAAACAGCCAAAGAAATGGGGGTGTTACCTGAAAACTTCACCTGGACAAAAAAATACCGCTCCGGAATCATCACTCTTCCAGCAGCACAAGGGGATGTACCGCTCTTTATCGATCAGCTCACATGGGCACAAGTCAGTGAACTTGTCTTCCGGTGGTCATTGAGCGGGGGCCAGGTATCGATCTTCCGGAAGATCCCCCGGATTTTAACCAACATCCGGTCTTTGGGGGATATCAAACGTTACACCATCATGGCATTTGTGTACTCCAAGCTAAAACTCAAGAAAATATTCAAAAAATAGGTTGAAACTTCTGGTTCAAATTGAAAAAATATATCCCACGATTTGTATGGGATTATGAAATTGAGTTTCGGGTTTCGGAATTCAGGTTTCGAACTTTGAAGTGAGGAGGGATTATGTCAACATACCTTTACATCATTCTGGCCTACTTGCTCATTCTGACAGCATTCAACTTTTACAGAACCCGACGCATTAAAACCCAAGATGATTTTATGGTGGCTGGCCGAAGCCTCAAAACCAGTGTCATGGTCTTTACGCTGATCTGTACATGGATCGGTTCAGGGACCTTTATTGCAGGGGCCGAGTTCGCAGTCCAAGCTGGATTTTCCGCTATATGGCTCGCAGCAGGCGCTTGGGTGGGTATCATTTTTATCTATTTCCTTGCAGCAAAGATCCGAACGTTCGGCCAGTACACGATCGGCGATATTCTCGAAGAACGCTACGGCCCAGCTGCGCGGATATTCGGCGCCATTGCCATCATCATATCCTTTACAGCTATTGTCTCTTACCAGTTTGTCGCCGGCGGGTTTATCCTGAATGTTGCCACAGATGGGGCCATCCCTGAGTCAATGGGCATCATCATCGCTGCGCTCTTTGTTATCCTTTTTACAACCCTCGGTGGGATGATGGCCATCGCCTACACGGACCTGCCCAACGGGATCATCATCGTCCTTGCATGCATACTCTCAGTGCCCTTTGTCTATTTGGCTGCAGGAGGGTTTGAGCAGGCAAAGCAGAACCTCGATCCAGGCTATTTTGCGGCTGTAAACGAACAATTCGGAACACATCCCACACTCAAAGTCGCCGGGTACTTTCTTGCCACAATGTTCCTCCTCATGGGAGTACAGAGCATGTATCAGAAGTTCTACAGCGCCAAGACGCCCAAGGATGCCAGAAAGGCGGCGATCTGGTGGATCATAGGCACTATCTTCATCGAAACGGTCGTTGTTGTCATCGCTGTTTTAGCTTACAGCAAGCTCAAAGACCAGATCGACCTGACAATACCACGGGAAGGCGGAAAAATTGTTCTGATGGCGGCCAAAAACCTTGTCCCTGCACCGGTAGGCATCCTCCTCCTGGGTGCAGCGTGTGCAGTTGTGATATCCACAGGCATGAATTACCTCCTCTCTCCATCCACAAATATCATGCGCGACATCTATCAACGGTTTCTCAACAAAGACGCCAAACAGAGCACCATGGTCGCCCTTCAGAAAATTTGTGTCGTTATCCTTGGAGTCATTGCCTTTTTCCTGGCCATCCGGATGAAATCCGTGCTCAGTATGGCGATCTTTGCGTACACGATCTACGGCGTATCCATAACACCTGCACTCCTTGCCGCATTGACTTGGAAAAGAGCGACCAAGATCGGGGGACTGGTCTCCATCATTTCAGGCACTTTT
>JAGLRY010000291.1 GCA_023135995.1 Candidatus Aminicenantota bacterium
TCTCTGATTATCGTCAGCCTTCTGACCAAAAAACCATCCCCCGAAGAGATCGCAAAGTTTTTTCCAGAAAAAGAGGCCCCATAAAGGAGTCATATTTTGCCTTATCTGATCACGATTCTCGCCTACCTCCTCGTTCTATTCGCCTTCGGGCTTCGAATCGCCAAGCGGTTAAAGAAAAAAGAAGATTTTCTGGTTGCGGGGAGGTCTCTCACGGCACCAGTCCTTGTGGGAACTCTTCTGGCCACATGGATGGGATCAGGGGATATTTTCAGTGTCTCTGACCTCAGTTATAACCATGGATTTTCCTCTCTCATCGGAAGCAGCGGCGGTTGGCTGGGGATCATCATCGTCTTTTTTATTGCCGGAAGGGTCAGACGCTTCGGCCAATTCACCGTCCCCGACATATTGGAAGTAAGGTACAACAAATGGGCACGGATCCTTGCTACGATCACCACGATCATCGCTTATGTAACCATCGTCAGTTATCAATTTCGAGGCGGTGGTTGGGTCCTCAATATCATCACAGAGGGCAGGATCCAGGAAAAGCACGCTATGGCTCTAGTGGCCATCTTTGTCATCACCTATACCCTACTCGCAGGGATGTTGTCTGTAGCTTATCTGGATATTCTAAACGGCATCCTTATGATCACAGCGATATTCATCTCAGTGCCTTTCCTGATCCACCATGTGGGAGGAATGGACTATATCGTGGCCAATATCACCCCAAGAAGTCACCCCATACTGGGAAACATGACGATGGTCCAAGCCATGGGTTATTTTGTCCCCACTCTGCTCCTCGCACTGGGTAACGGCAACATGTATCAGCGGTTTTTTTCTGCCAAAAACGAAAATGAAGCAAAAAAATCTGTGATCGGTTGGATTATAGGAGTGATTCTGCTCGGAATAGCGCTCCAGAGCCTGGCAGTGATAGGGAGCAGCTATTTCAAGGGCCTCGAAGCCAAAGAGGCGGGAAAGATCATCCTTCATGTCGCTCACAAAGGGGTACCTGTGGCCGTAGGGTGTGCTCTGATCACAGCCGTTGTGGCCATAATCATCTCTACCGCGAACAGTTTTCTTCTCGTCCCTGCAACGAACGTTGTGCGGGACATTTACCAGAGGTTTATCAACCCGGATCTGCCCGACAAGAAAATGATTTTTTTCTCGAGGGTGGTGGTTGTTGTGCTCGGGATTATATCGTTCTCTCTGATCTCTTTTTTCCCGCGTATTTTGGATGCGGCATACGCTGCGTATACTGTATATGGAGCGGGGATAACTCCGGCCCTTATCGCCGTCTTTTTCTGGAAGAGAGCAACCGTTTCGGGTGGTGTACTCTCTATCTTAGGGGGATTGAGTATGACTGTGGTCTGGGAGGTCATGAACAAATTCCTAGGACATTTACCCTTGGGTATCCCGGCTGTTTATCCCGCTCTACTCTGTTCATTGGTTCTTCTTTTTGGGGTCAGCCTTCTCACCCCAAAACCTCCAGAAAACAAATGGAAACCCTTTTTCGATTAATCAAGGAAGGAGATTGAGATGAAGACAGGTATCGTGAAGGATATGCGTTATATGGACCACAATATGGGCGATTTCCACCCGGAGAGCCCAAAGAGGATTGAAGCGATATACCAAATGATCGAGAAGGATATCTCATTTCCTTATCTTACGATAGAACCACGCTTTGCCACTGAAGAAGAGATCCAATGGGTTCATACGTCATCCTATGTCTCAGCGATAAAAGCCACATCCGGAAAAGAAAGAGTTGCGCTCGACCCTGACACCTCCACATCCGCACGCTCCTATGAAGTGGCTCTTCTTGCCGCAGGAGGAGTGTTGAAGGCCATAGAACTGATCCTGCAGGGGAAGGTCCAAAACGGCTTTGCCTTTGTCAGACCTCCGGGACACCATGCGGAGGCATCTCGGGCGATGGGATTTTGCCTTTTTAACAACGTGGCAGTCGGAGCGGAATATCTGCTAGAAAAACACAACCACAAGCGGATCCTCATCCTGGATTGGGATCTGCATCATGGGAACGGCACTCAGAATTCCTTTTACGACAGGAATGACGTGCTGTACTTTTCTACTCACCAGTATCCCCATTATCCGGGGACCGGCCATTGGAGTGAAACTGGCCAAGGTGACGGCGAAGGCTTCACCATAAATGTCCCTCTGTCTCCAGGAAAAACGGACAGCGATTATTTATACATTTTTGAAAAGCTCCTCTCCCCCATAGCAGAAAAATTTCTGCCGGATTTTATCCTTGTCTCTGCAGGATTCGACATCTACGAGGGAGATCCGTTGGGGGGAATGCAGATCACGGCCGAGGGATTCGGAGCGCTAGCAAATGCGCTCATGAGGCTTGCCGGTAAACACTGCAAAGACAGGATCCTTTTCGTACTCGAGGGGGGATACAACCTTCAGGGCCTCAGTGCGGGCAGCAAAGAGGTCCTTCTTCAATTGAGCGGGCAAAAAGAATCCACCGGCATCCAACCGGATGCCTCTCAGGCTGCTCAACGTGAACTCCAGCCTATTTTCGAAAACCTCAAGAAATTCTATCCAGTCAATCCGTAATACTGTTCAATCAAAACGGTCCATTCGGGGAATGGAACCTACACAAAAAAGGGACTGTCCCCTTTTTGTCTTACCCCTGGAAAAAAGGGACTGTCCCCTTTTTGCGGTCCATTCGGGGGATGGACCCTACATCGCATGTATGTAATGGAGACAGCGCGTCATCTATTATGGACAAAAAAAGGGACAACATCGGGGATGCCAGGCAAGAAAAGTTGGCATAACACTTGCATAAACAAACAGAGTGAAAGAGCAAGAAGGAGATATCAAGTGAAAAAAATTACAGTTTTGGCCACTCTCTTTCTCCTTTTCTTGACCATCTCATACGCGGAAGAGCCTGAATACACCAACAATTCCATCGCTCGATTGAGCTATGTGAATGGGAATGCCTTCATACAGAGATCCTCAGAGCTTGCCTACGAGGAAGGCGTGGTCAATATGCCCATCGCACAAGGCGATAGAGTTGGGACAACGGACGGCCGTGCCGAAGTTTACTTCGGAAAAGGCAAATACATTCGACTCGACAACAAAACCAAAGTCGATTTCATAAACCTCCCCAAACGGGGAAACGATCTCATCCAGATCCGGATCTGGTCAGGTCACGTCTATTTCAGTGTGAATTCCCTTGATCGTGAAAAAAGCCTTGAAATTCACACCGCAGATGTTTCGATCTACATTCTTGATGAAGGGCTGTACAGGATTAATGTGAGAGAAAACCAGGAGACAGAGATCTTTGTCTTCAACGGATTGATTGAGGCCGCCGGAGAATCGGGTTCTGTACTCATCAAAGAAGCTCAAAAATTAGTGGCCATCGAGGGACATTTTACATCACGTCCCATCCGATTCCACGCTGTTTCCGAAGACAGTTTCGACAGATGGAATGAAGACAGAGATGTCACGTTAAGAGAGCGCATGGAACAGAAGTATCTTCCCAGTGAGATGGATGACTATGAGGGAGAATTGCAGACTTATGGTGATTGGACGTACGTCGATCCCTATGGTTATGTCTGGATCCCGCGCGACGTCAGGCCTCAATGGCGTCCGTATCACAACGGCCGGTGGGTTTGGATCTCCACGTGCGGTTGGACGTGGCTCCCCTATGAACCTTGGGGATGGGTCACATACCACTTTGGCCGCTGGCATTGGCGTG
>JAGLRY010000292.1 GCA_023135995.1 Candidatus Aminicenantota bacterium
TTTACTATTTCTAAGAACCTTATTAAGATTGTACAGTCTCCACACGGTTTTTTCCATCACACAATCTGAACACTCAATAACGCCATTGAGTATTCATGACATCACGGATTTGGAAATGCATCCGTAAAAGACTAGAGCATTTTACCGTACAACATTCAGTTTTCACCGTTTTTTCTTACAAACCTCCTATACCCAATTCGAGCCATATAAACACCGAGAAAGATGATGAGCGCACCCACGGCCTGCAGGCCAGTGATCCTCTCATCGATGATGAAATAAGCAAAAATCACTGTAAAGACAGGGATCAGATAGTCGTAGATCGCGGTTTTGGTGTTCCCCACACGCTGCACGGACGCATACCAGATCACATAGCAGATGACGAGGGCAAACAAACCCGAGTAAAGGAGCGAAGCCCAAGCTTTAAGGGAAACGGTGCTATAGGGGATACGAGCGATATCTTTGATACAGAAGGGGAGAAAGAAAAAGGTTCCGGAAGCCATAGTCAGAGTTGTTAGCTTCAAA
This sequence comes from Candidatus Aminicenantota bacterium, assembly GCA_023135995.1. GTDB lineage: Bacteria > Acidobacteriota > Aminicenantia > Aminicenantales > Aminicenantaceae > WTAW01. The sequence continues at coordinate 523 of JAGLRY010000292.1, forward strand.
GGAGACATGCGCTCGAGCAGCGGTTTGGAAAACACAGTGTATATGGCCCAACAGATATTTCCAAAGAAGATCAACAGGTCGCCCCTCACGCTTTGAGAGGAGAACTGAATGGTCCCGAAGCGGCTGGCGATTACCAGATAGAAGCCAACAAAGGAGAAAAGGATTCCCGCCCATGCTGCGGGGTGAACTCTCTCATGTTTCATCAGAGAGCTCAAAAGAGCGATGAATACCGGAGTCATGGCGATGATGATGGCCGAATTGGAAGCCGTCGTCAGGTTTATGCCGTGGATGAATAACATCTGGTAAGAGGTGTTGCCGATAAGGCCGAGGAATACTAGCTTCCAGAAGGTTTTTTTATCCACCTTGAAGCTCTCACCGCTGAGAACAAGAATAAGGAAAAGCACTGCAGAAGCGAACAGCAATCGGATACCGTTGAAACCGAGTGGGGATAACTCTCTGAGCGCTATTTTTACGAATGAAAAATTTACCGCCCATAACAGGATGGCCAAGAGCATAAGGACATCTGTCGTGCCGAATTTTTTATACTCTTCTGCTACAGTCTGTGCGTTTGTCATTTTTGTTTGAGGACAGAGTATACTTTAATAGTTTCAAATATAAAAACCCGAATTCCAAAAAACAGGTGAACAACACCAGAACCCAAAGGACTGTGGGCACATGAGCAACGATAAAAAATTCTATTTGTTATTGTTTGAGGCGGGGAAAATGGGCCTCTACTGTCGAAATCAGGCCGCCCCGTGGATTGAATTCTCCCACCACAGAGACCTTGACCGGATGGCAGGCCTTTACGATATCCTCGAGTATGCGGTTGACCGCATTTTCATAGAATATTCCCAGATTGCGGTAGGCCAGGAGATACATCTTGAGGGACTTGAGTTCCAGACAGCTCTTATCAGGAACATAGGATATAAAAATCGACCCAAAATCAGGGAGTCCTGTTTTTGGACAGATCGAAGTGAATTCAGGATGTTCTATTTTTATCTCATAATCGGGGAACTGATTGGAAAAAATATCGATTCCCGGGAGTCGGGTTCTTAAACCAGCCTTCGCTTCCTTTTCTGTGTATCCTGTTCTTTTAGTCTTTTTTTCCTTCATTCAGTTCAGTATATACCAACTTACAATCGATAACAAATGAAGGATCTTTCCACATATTATCAATAGGAAAGTTCATGGTAAATCGATTTCTGGAAAGAGATGTTAGTTGATTCCTCTCTCAATTTGAATTAGAATTCTTGTCTTCCTGAGCACAAAAAAGTGAAATGAAATTAGGCCATAGTAAAGAAGACAAAACGAAAAAAGAAGCGATTCCTTCTTCTGTTGAAGGCGAAAAATCCTTGTTTCACTCTCTCCTCCATGAGTTAAGAAGAAGAAAGATTTTCGAAACATTTGCGGCTTTTATAGGAGGAGGCTGGCTCATCATCGAGTTTGTCCACTGGATACTCGTCGATCATTATCATTTTCCGGAAAAATCCATAGATATCGCGTTTATATCCCTTTTGGGCGCATTGATCTCTACGATTATTTGGCGTCTATTTCGTGAGGGAAAAAAGAAAGAAAGAAAGTTCAAGATTGAATATGTGTTTATATTTTTAGTGATTCTAGCGACAGTTCTTCTGGACATTTCCTTCATTACGAAAACAGAAAGGCACAAAGAGGAAGAATCCAGTGAATCGAAATGGGAAAATTCAATAGCTGTGCTGCCCTTTGAAGATCTCAGTCCTTTGGGAGACCAGGAGTACTTAAGTGATGGCATGACCGACGCTATCATTTCAAAACTTTCAAAGCTCAGTGAATTGAAGGTTGTATCAAGAACTTCGGTGATGCAGTATAAAAAGAAAGAGAAAAATGTCAAAGATATCGGTGAAGAATTGAATGTGAGAACAATTCTAGAAGGAACCGTCCAAAAAGTCGACAACAGAGTCCGCATAAGATCTCAATTGATTAATGCTGAAGACGGTTTTCATCTCTGGTCCGAAACATACGATCAAGACATTGAAAATATTTTTACCCTTCAAGACAAAATTTCTCACTCCATCGTGGATTCCCTAAAAATCAAGATCGCAGAAGAAACATCAATTTCTCTTGACAAACATTCTACTGAAAACTTGGATGCTTATACTTTGTATATAAAGGGAAGGTCCTACTGGAACAAAAGAACGGCCGAAGACATGAGAGAGGGGATGAAATATTTTGAAAAAGCCATCGAAGAAGATCCGGAGTACGCCCTGGCATATTCTGGAATTGCGGACTCTTACATTGGCCTGGCAAATTTCAACGTACTCCGACCTCATGAAGCATATCCCACAGCAAGAGAGTGGGCAAGGAAAGCTCTCCAGATCGACAGGACTATCGCAGAAGCCCATACATCCATCGCTATCATCAAACTCTTCTATGACTGGGACTGGGGGGGTGCAGAGCAAAAATTCAAGCGTTCCTTAGAGTTAAATCCAAATTACGTGACGGCTCGTCAAACATATGCGTTTTTACTGGCTGCTACAAACCGGCATGATGAAGCGATAAAAGAAATTTTTAAGGCCAGAGAACTCGATCCCATGTCACTTCCCGTTCGCACGGCTTCAGGAATTATTCTTTATTTAAGCCGCCAAAACGATTCCGCTCAGAGGCTATTTCTTGGAATTACTCAAATGGTGCCAGAGTTTCCTATGGCTCATTTTTATATGGGATGGACATACATCCAAGAGGCTAATTTCCAGAAGGCTTCAGAATTATTCCAGAAAGCCTATTCCCTGTCCGGCAGGGATCCAAGAATAAAATCCTGGCTGGGATACACCAATGCCCTGATGGGCAACAGGAAAGAAGCCCTCCAGATTCTAGACGAACTCATGGAGCTTCAAGCGAGACGATATGTCGATCCTTCCTTCATTGCGCTCATTTATTTGGGTCTCGATGATAAGGATCAAGCTTTTAAATGGCTA
>JAGLRY010000293.1 GCA_023135995.1 Candidatus Aminicenantota bacterium
GGAACGCTCTTTTTGGCTTGTCTGGCTTGATGTGGATCCTGTATTTGACAGAATCAGGCAGGATAAACGGTTTGAAGCTTTGCGCCAGAATATGAAGTTTGATTCGATCTCAAATACCATCTCGAAAACTCAGAAAAGATGAATCTTCGCGGAAATGCCCTTGCCTCTACGGCAACCTCGACTCGTGAATAATCCAGGTTAAGTTTTAAAAGTAATACCGGATTCGAAACTCTAACCGAAAGTCGTTCTGTTTCTCCCCGAATTCACTGCCGCTTTTTCCCAGCAGAACCGCAATTTTCGCCCGGAGCTCCAGGTTAGTTATGGGATTATAAAGTAATTCCGGGGTCAGGGAAAAACTTTTGTCTGTGAGGTTAAAAATGCTGGTGAAAGAAGGAATAAAATAAAGGATATCCCATGGCTCTTTCTGGCTTATCCGGAGATAGAGATAATCCTGCATGGGAGCGAATGTTCTGTAGGCCTGGCTTGCTGCACCAGCCAAGAAGTTGAGCTGACTGTCGTCTCCTGTTAACAGATAGGATTGGTATGCTTGCTCAATAAGAAAATAAAAATCTCCCATCTCGCTGAACGTGTAACCGTTGCCGTTTTTAAAATATTCAAAGATGAAAGTCGTGTTCGTGCTGGTAAGAAATCGGGCACCCAACAGGTAGCTAGTACTGGCATAACTCTCCTCAGCGACGTTCCCATTTCGGTCGATGACCTTTTTGCTGTAGTCAGGGATATAAGCCAATTCACCGTGTATCTCAAAATTTGAGGTTACATTGCGGGAAAAGTCTATCCCATAGCGGGCAGGCACGCTCTCTCCCAACAAAAACATGATATCTATATCAGTGTCATAAAACAGAAAATAGAGCTTCCCGCCAAAATTCAACTTATTCCGCTCTCCAAAATCGCTGTTGATATGGTCATATACAGGTACGAGGACCGGAGTAAGAGTGATGGTCTTCAATTTCCCCTGGAAGCTCTTGATATAATTCATGGATAGCGCCACAAAACCCTCTAGGGCAAGGTCGGGATCATTGGGATTCTTGGGGCGATCAATAAAAGCGACGGGATTCCAGGCATAACCCTTGCCCCATTTCATGCGCTTTTTGCCGGCATCAAGATGAAAGGAAAGAGACGGCTTTACAGAGAGGAAAGCTTCATACAAAGTTGTATCATAAGTCCAGCCCGAAAATGACTTGCTCACATCCGTATTTGTGCGTATTTGTGCCTTGACAATACCTTTCTCATAGCTTAAATCCAAAAGGGCATTAAAATTGTACTCGGAGATCGTTTCCCCTTCTTCGACGTCGTAAAACTTGAGCTTATAAAGCCAGGAGTCTCTATCCAAGCCAAAGAGAACGGGGCGAAATTCAAGATATCCACCGAAATGAAACGCTTTTTTTTCTATTTCAGAAAGATCAAATGTGTGCTCTTCCTGAGCGGATAGACCTGAGCCCAAAAAACTGAACAGAATAAGACACAATATGGCTGAACGCAATTATCTCAATGATTCCAGGTTGGGTAAAAAGGGCAGCGTAAAAACTTCATCCTTGAATTCCCTTTGCTTGATCCCGGCGAATATCATCACCGATTTATAGCCTTTATGCAGAGGACTGTCGGTTTCAACCACAGAAGGCCTGACAATGCCTCCCCCAAAATCCTTGATCTGTTTGAAATAAATGGTTTTTATCAGCATGGAAGCTTCTGTGAGACATTCAATCTTATTCGGCAACTTTTTCTCTTTATCCGCCCACATCTTCAATCGATCATAGGCAACGGAATTTGTTTTTGCCTTCAGATGTAAAAGATATTCGTCCCCCAGTTCTTCAACTTCCACGACATTGTATTCCTCAGCATAATCCAGCCTTAGAATATCCGCATTATTGAATACCCCCCCGACAACGGATTGAAGGCTGGTTATACGAACAGGTTTGCCCACATTGGGGATGTACAACCACATGTTTTCATCCAGCCGCAGAGTGCTTCTGCCCTTTTCACTGGCGGGGGAGATAAAAAGTGCAGCGACTTTATCTTTCCCCTTTTTTACCGTAAAGAGCACGAACTCTTTTTCTCTCCCATTCGGTTCGATGTTGATAAGTTTGCGGTAGGACTCGAAGGATTCCGGATTAAGATTCCTATCCACCTGCTTGAGGAGATGGGCGCTGTCGATGGCGAAAACAGGCGGTAATAAAAGTGGAAATAAAAATGATATAAAAAAAACAATAGTAATTTTTTTCATGTCTGATCTTCCTTCTCCAAAATCTTTCGAATGGCTTCCTCGCCGCTTCCCTCAAACTCATAATAGGTAATCTCTTGCGCTTCAAGTGCATCTCTCATTTTGTTGCCGATGCTGCCTGCAACAACTGCGGTCACATTTCTTCCAGCAAGAAAATTTGCCGCCGAAACTCCCGCACCGCCTCTAGCATCCTTATATGGATTTTCAACAGCTTCCAATAGTTTTCCTTTACTATCAACAATAAGAAAGTAGGGGCACCGCGCAGCAACATGACTTACCGAATCCTTTAAAGTTTCTCCATCGGCTGCAACAGCAATTATGACTTTTTCTCCTCCCATAAGATATGGTTGGAACATCAGAATGAATGAAATGAAAACAATCATGACACGAAACATAGTTAATCTCCTTACTTATACATGTCTGAGAGCATCAACCGGCTCCATCCTTGACGCTTTAAATGCCGGCTGAAACGCAGCAACTACTGATACAAGGATCACTATGGCTGAAATCCAGAGTATATCTCCCGCGCTTAAACTGGGGGAGAGTACAAGACCTGACTGTCTTCCGAAATTGAAAGTGATTTTTACAAGGTTGATTAAAAACACAATACCAAGAGCCAGGATATTTCCTATAGCAGCGCCAAAAACACCCAGGGAGAATCCCTCGATCAAAAACAGGGAGAGAATTTTCTTCGGCTTGGTACCGATGGCTGAAATGGTGCCGATTTCCCTGATTCGTTCAAACACGGCCATGATCATGACATTCATGATGCTGACAAGGACTATCGCAATGAGCATGAGTTTGATGAAAAAGGTCATAACATCTATCATCCGGGCGACATTATAAAATGGAGAAAGCTTCTCCCATGTGCGGACATCAAAAACCGCCTTCCCCTGTTTGTTGAGTTCCTTTGACAGCATATCGTCGAGTCTATTGCTGACAGCATTCAGCTTGCTGAAATCTTTAAGCCTAATGGCCACCTCGCTGATCTCCATTTCTTCCATCCGCAAAACTTCCATGGCATCTTTGATGTGCATATAGCCATCTCGGCCTCCGGGCCCGGTCACGCTCTCGATAATGCCCCCGACCACAAACTTTTTGCCATTGACCGAACCATCCCGGTTGGTCGCTATCACAACCACTGTGTCTCCCACCTTGACTTTTAGTCCGTTTGCCAGCAACTCGGGGATCAGGATCTCCCCTTCTTTAATGGATTTCTTCCCCTGTTTTATCCTGGAGAGAAAAAGCGGGACTGTGGCGATCTCTTTTTCGGGATAGACTCCGTTTACCCTGATGTTAGTCGTCTCTATAAAATTGCTAAACATTCCCCCGAATTTTATTCTCGGTGAAAAAGATTCGATATCGATAATTTCTTCCATAGTTTCTTCAAGCTTTTTTTCCGCTTTTTCGCTGAGATTTAATGTCAAAGGCAGGCTGTCGATGGAGGCGACATATCCTCTTTTATGGACCTGGAGGTGTCCGAGCATGGAATCTGTGATCTGGCCGATCATAATATATTTGAAAGATCCGGAAGCAGCAACAAACACCAGTACAAACATAACCCCGATCGCAATGAGAGAGGATGTCAGGAGCGTTCTTCTTTTGTATCTCGACAAATTCCGCACAGCAATTTTAAAAAGTTTAAGCATACCGCCCTCCCTTTCCCTGAGCCCGGCCGATAAGCATACCGTCCTGGAGTGTATAGACTGTTTCCACTTCGCTGACAATCTTTGGGTCATGGGTGGAAAAGATGAAGGTCACTCCGAATTCTTCCTTCATCTGTCGCATGATATCAATGACCATAAATGCAGTCTTGCTGTCTAAATTTGCTGTAGGCTCATCAGCCAGCACAAGTCGTGGATTGGTCACCAGCGCTCTGGCTACAGCAACCCTCTGTTTCTGTCCACCGGAAATCTGATCAGGATATTTATCTTTTTGATCTGTCATCCCGACAGTTTTCAAGAGCGAAATAACCCGGGTTTTTCTTTCCTCCGATGGCACATTCTGCACGATCAAAAGTGGATATTCGACATTTTCATAAACCGTCAAGACAGGAATAAGATTGAAATCCTGAAATATGAACCCAAGATTTTTTCCCCGGAAAGCAGCTGCTTCTTTGTGTGTCAGTTCAGTGGTATTCACCTCAGCGACCTTCAATGTCCCTGAGGTGGGCTTGTCCAGACAGCCGATAAGATTGAGCAGAGTTGTTTTTCCACTTCCAGAAGGACCTATAAAAGAAATGAAGGAGGCTGGTTCTATTTCAAAACTCACGGATTTTAGAGCCTCCACCTTGATTTCTCCCATGGTGTAAACTTTGGTCAAATTCTCCGCATTGACTAAGCTCATAACTTGCTCCGTAATCAAATATTCATTAATGGTGTTTGAGAAACATTAAT
>JAGLRY010000294.1 GCA_023135995.1 Candidatus Aminicenantota bacterium
ATCTCTCACGGTCACAACTCCCTCCGGAGCTTCTTTTGCGGCTAGCAGAGCTGACAGGGCGGCTATTGACCAGATCGATCCTGAGTATGGAATAGAGATCATCCGTGGGTTTGAACTGGATGGGAATGAGGGTGTTTGGACATTGGCTGCAATAGCGAATTTAGAATACGAACTTTTTGGAGATGGATTCTACACGATCACTGCAAATTATGAAGAGGGAAGCGAGAGTATCCAATTATGGTACGGCGAACCTGGCTCCGATAGTCCTTTACCATTTCCGCAGAACAACGGCTTCACAGAGCCGGACGTCAAACTGCCAATAACCAGCCCTGCGACCTTTACATGGGATACGGATCCCATCGCACAAAATATCAGTGTGTACTTCGCAGGTGCAGGTGAAACAAAGTCAGATGATCTTCCAGCGACCACGACATCTTATGGACCGTATGATTATGCACCCGGTCTGTGGGAGCTCGAATTGGCTATAAGCGTGGAGCGTAAAGGAAAAATCAATGCAGTGGATTTCACAATTTCCAAAGGAACAGTATACAGCACTGAAGGAGTTGTGAAGGAATAAGTTTTTACATGAATACCCTCTCCTTTATTGCTCTTATTCTATTATCTCTCGTTGGCTATTCTGGCGGTTCTGCAAGTAAAGCTGGGAAGAATGTTGATCTAAAACCCAAAATTATTGACCTGGTCTTGGTGGCAGTAATCTGGGCAGGAGCAATTTATTCAAGAATCACACAGGATCTCAATAAATGGCTCTTGATTCTTATATGGCTGATTCTATCCATCATTTTAGGTGTTATTGCCGTTTCATTGCGAAAATTACCTGAAGAAAAGAGCGTAAGTCAACAAGATCTCCCAAAAACTCCAGCAAATGTTTTTAAAAAGATATGGCAGAGTTGGAACGATTTCTCAAAAAGGATGGGAAGCTTTCAGAGTCGAATCCTTCTTTCTCTATTCTTTTTTATTCTTGTTTCCCCTTATGCGATAGCTGTTAAAGTGTTTTCCGATCCATTAAATATAAAATATCAAAGCCGCACATCTTGGTGGATCCCCAAAAAAGAAATAAAAAACGAATTGGAGGAATTCAGGAGACAATTCTGATGTATATATTGGGAATCTCCTGTTACTATCATGATGCGGCTGCCGCTTTGATAAAAGATGGGAAACTTATAGCCGCCGCAGAAGAAGAACGATTTACTAGGGTGAAACATGACTTTGATTTTCCCGAGAATGCCATCGATTTTTGTCTGGATTTTGCAGGCCTAACAAGCAAGGATTTAGACTATGTGGTGTTTTATGAGAAACCGTTCCATAAATTCGAGCGCATTCTGATGACCACACTACAAAATTTCCCCAAGTCGTGGAATGTCTTCCGGGAGTCCATGATCACATGGCTCGGTGATAAACTCTGGGTGAAGAGTCATTTAAAAGATAAGTTAAATATTGAAGACAAAAGGATCCTGTTCGGAGAGCATCATCTCTCCCACGCCGCCAGTGCATATTATCCATCTCCTTTTGAAGAGGCAGCGATTCTCACAGTGGATGGAGTCGGAGAATGGACAACTACCACTTTGGGAGTAGGGAATGGAACTGAAATAAAACTCATAAAGGAAATAAAATTCCCTCACTCTCTGGGCCTTCTTTACAGCGCCTTTACAGCTTTTTTAGGTTTCAAGGTGAACAACGGGGAATATAAAGTTATGGGTATGGCACCCTACGGTGAGCCCAAATATGTGGATAAGATCTATGACAATCTTATCGAGGTCGTCTCGGATGGTTCCTTCTGGATGAATATGGATTATTTCTCCTATCATTATTCTGATGAAAGAACTTATAGCACCAAATTTGAAGACCTTTTCGGAAAACCAAGAGATCCAGAGATGAATTTTTTCACATCCCGCACAAGATATCCATCGTATTTTGGTGAGAAACCATCCG
>JAGLRY010000295.1 GCA_023135995.1 Candidatus Aminicenantota bacterium
ACCGACCCGACCTAACCAACCAAACTTCGTGGGCCACTGCCTCCACCTTATTGTAAGGGTGGGGTGGGTTGGCCTCGACTCGTGAATAATCCAGGTTTTAATAATTGGATTTATACAAAGATTGAAAAATCAGGAGTTTTAAGCCTTTATGCCTGTTTCGTTTCCTTACTCAATCTTCCTCAAAACGATTTATATTACCACAAATTCGCTTTGATTTCCTCATATTTAAACATAGCTTAGTCGAGGCGGTAGTTAGGAGCTTCCTTGGTGATGATTACGTCATGGACGTGACTTTCTCTAATGCCCGAGTGGGATATCTTGATGAATTTTGCTTTCTCTTGAAGCTCCTGCAATGTTTTGCATCCTGCATATCCCATGCCCGCTTTGAGCCCTCCTATCATCATCTGGATGATATGGGCCACACTTCCTTTATAGGGGATCCTTCCTTCAATCCCCTCAGGGACAAGCTTGGCGTCACTGCGGAATGTGTCCTGGAAATAACGATCCCGGCCCCCCTGGCGCATGGCTTCTACTGATCCCATACCCCGGTAGGTCTTGTACGATCGGCCCTGGAATATGATAACTTCACCCGGAGATTCGTCAGTCCCGGCTAACACGTTTCCGAGCATCACTGTATCTGCCCCTGCTGCAATGGCCTTTGTGATGTCGCCGGAATACTTGATGCCTCCGTCTGCAATGAGCGGGATGTCTTCCTTTTGGATCGCCTGGTAAACGTCTGCAATAGCCGTTATCTGAGGTATGCCTGCGCCGGAAACAACTCTTGTGGTGCATATGGAACCGGGTCCGACTCCTACCTTAACGGCATCAATCCCTATGGCGACAAGGTCTTTGGCTGCTTCGACCGTGCCGATGTTTCCCGCAATGAGCTCCTGTTCGGGGAACTCCTTTTTCAACAGTGCGACAGTGTCCAACACCCTCTGGGAATGTCCATGGGCTGTGTCTACAACAAGGACATCGGCTTTGGCCTCGATCAATGCCTTTGCCCTCTCGAGTGTTTCCTCGGCGACACCTACAGCCGCTCCTGCTATCAACCGGCCAAAATTATCCTTGGAAGCGTCAGGGTACTGGATACGCTTGAGAATATCCTTGTATGTGATCAATCCCTTCAAGTGAAAGTCTTCATCCACCATAAGTATTTTTTCGATCTTGTGCTTGTGGAAAAGTTTTTCCGCTTCCCCCAGAGAGGTTCCCAGCGGGACGGTGATGAGTTCTTTGGTCATCGCCTCGTCGATCGATAGATTCAGACGGGTTTCAAAACGGATATCCCGGTTTGTCAGAATTCCCACCAGTTTGTTGTTTTCGTCGACAATAGGAAGGCCAGAAATCCCGAATTTTTTCATCACGTCTTTGGCTTCATAGATCTTGTTTTGGGGTTTCATCGTGATCGGATCGACGATCATCCCGCTTTCGTGTCTTTTGACCTTGTCCACTTCCTCTGCCTGTTTTTCGATGCTCATGTTTCTGTGGATGACCCCCATTCCCCCCTGCTGGGCGAGAGCGATCGCCATACGGGATTCTGTGACCGTGTCCATGGCAGAGCTGAGGAGGGGAATGCTGAGGGATATATTCCGGCTCAATCGTGTCGTGATCTTTGCTTCGGCAGGGATCACGTCACTTTTTGCCGGCAGTATGAGAACATCGTCGAATGTCAGGCCTTCTTTGAGTTTTTCATCCAGCATCGTTCCTCCCTATCTTCTCTTTTTTTTCTTTTTCCTCTTTTTGGGGATAGTAGACCTTGCCTTTTTGGCTCTTTGAGCGGGGATGTTCTGGGGCTGCTGAAAATACATGGGTTGTTCTTTTCTCTCGGGAAGTTCCTCTTCTTCGACCGGTCTCAAGAGGAAGAGGTACCTGACCGTTTCATCCTCGATCCTGTCCATCATAGCTTGGTACATGTCGAAGCTCTCTTTTTTATATTCCACAAGCGGATCTCTCTGCCCGTAACCGCGGAGACCTATTCCTTCTTTCAAGTAGTCCATGCCCAGCAGATGGTCTTTCCACTGGGTGTCGATGATCTGGAGCATGATGACCCTCTCGAACTCTCTCATGCGTGCGATGCCCAGGATCTTTTCTTTTTCTGCATAGGCATCCTGAAGTGTTTTGAGGATCTTTTCTCTGAGCTCCACGTGGTTGATCGTATCCCAATCGATACCCAAAGCATCTATATCCAAACCGAATTGAGCTCCGATGGCCTTTTTTAACCCTTCTACATCCCAATCATCCGGCGTTTGTTCTTTATTGGTGTGTGTGTCCATAGCCCAGTCGACAAGGGTTTCGATCAATTCGTGGATGTAATCCTTCATGTCTTTGCCGTGAAGGATATCCCGCCGCAGCGTGTAGACAGCTTCCCTCTGTTTGTTCATCACGTCATCGTACTCGAGAAGGTGTTTTCTGATGGAGAAATTCTGTCCTTCGACCTGCTTTTGTGCTCTTTCGATCGCCCGGCTCACCATCTTGTGTTCGATGGGTGTGCCCTCATCCATCCCTATCCTTCCCATCAATCCCGATAAACGCTCGCTCCCGAAAATGCGCATCAGGTCGTCTTCCAGTGAGAGATAGAAACGGGAGGACCCGGGGTCTCCCTGTCGTCCTGCCCTTCCCCTTAGCTGGTTGTCAATACGCCGGGCCTCATGCCTCTCTGTTGCTATGATATGGAGGCCTCCCAGTTCCACGACTTTGTCGTGTTCTGGGTCGGTGATTCTCTTGAATTTCTTACTCTCAGCCTGGATCTCTTCTTCGGGAATTTCCTCCTCCCGGTCTCTGTACTTTTTTTGGATGGCTTCATTGGCCATGTACTCGGGATTGCCGCCCAGTAGGATATCCACACCTCGCCCGGCCATGTTGGTGGCGATCGTCGTGGCTCCGATCCTTCCGGCCTGGGCGATGACCTTGCCCTCCTGTTCATGGTATTTGGCGTTCAAAACGGTATGATCGGTCCCTCTTTTTCTCAGGAGAGAGCTGAGGTGCTCTGAATTTTCGATAGAGATCGTTCCGACCAGAACAGGCCTTCCTTTTTTATTATTGTCGACGATCTCATCAGCAACGGCGTTCCACTTCTCTTTTGCTGTGCGGTAGATCACATCGTCGTATTCATGACGGAAGAGGGGCTTGTTTGTGGGGATTTCAACAACGTCCAATTTATAGATAGAGTTGAACTCGGCTGCTTCCGTTACGGCTGTACCCGTCATTCCGGCGAGTTTTTCGTACATCCGGAAATAATTCTGGAAGGTGACAGAAGCCAGAGTCTGGTACTCTTCTTCGATACGGACTTTTTCCTTGGCCTCTAACGCCTGGTGAAGGCCGTCGCTGTAGCGTCTGCCCGGCATCAACCGTCCGGTGAACTCATCGACGATGATGACTTTGCCTTCATTGATCATATAATCTACATCTTTTCTGAAGAGCTGATGGGCCTTGAGCGACTGGTTGATGGCATGGATCAGGTCCATGTGAGTGAGGTCATAAAGGTTTGTCACCTTGAGGTTCTTCTCCGATTCGGTCACACCTTCTTCCGTAAGGTGGACGGTTCTTGTTTTTTCGTCGACCTGGTAGTGCGTCTCCTTATTGAGTCTGCGAACGAGGTTGTCCACTCTGTAATAAATGTCGGTCGATTCCTCTGTAGGGCCGGATATGATTAGCGGTGTCCTCGCTTCATCGATCAAGATGCTGTCCACCTCATCCACGATCGCATATGAGTGGGATTTCTGCACCAGGTCTTCAAGACGGAACTTCATGTTGTCACGGAGATAGTCAAAACCGAACTCGTTGTTGGTGCCATAGGTGATGTTACTGTTGTAGGCTCTGTGTCTCTCGAATTCCGGCATATCGTGCTGGATGGTTCCTGTTTCTAGACCAAGAAAAGAGTATATCGGACCCATCCACTCCGTATCCCGTTTTGCCAGGTAATCATTGACCGTGACGATATGAACGCCTTTACCTTCCAGTGCATTCAGATAGGCAGGAAGAGTGGAGACCAGAGTTTTTCCCTCCCCTGTCTTCATCTCTGCTATCTTACCCTGGTGAAGGACCACACCACCCATGAGCTGGACGTCGAAATGCCGCATATGCAGAGTGCGGGTGGCAACTTCGCGGACGACAGCAAAGACTTCGATGAGCAGGTCGTCCAAGGAGGCGCCTTGGCTGAGTTTCTCCTTGAATTCAGCCGTTTTGGCTTTCAGTTGAGAGTTTTTGAGTGATTTGAGGCCGGATTCCAACTCGTTGATGGCCGTGGCGTAAGGCTGGAGTTTTTTTATGTCTCTTTCGGTTTGTGTGCCAAAGAGTTTTCTTATCAGATACTTGTACATTTTCTATTTTGTAACAAAAACCCCCTGAGTTGTCAATTCTCACAATTTTAAAATCTTCATTTTATTAACGTGGAAGCCTCCAGAAAAGGAAAATCCTGTCTGAATTTCCTTTTAGGCAGACATTAATGCTATAATACTCACAAATAACAAACTCTTTTTCGATT
>JAGLRY010000296.1 GCA_023135995.1 Candidatus Aminicenantota bacterium
TGTTGACCAAAATGCTGATTGATTCCTTTGAAGAAAATCCCGACGTTCCTTCTCTCAAGTGGGTCTTGAGGCGGGATGCTATCATTGTCTTTCGCAATATCATATCACGCCGCAGCGCAGTACTCGCTGAATTCAGTTTTCTAAAGTACATCGATGATTTGATTCACGATAAGAGGAAAAATTCTGTTGCTCTCCCAACAGCCGGTTTTTTTGCTGAGCTTGACCATCTTTTTCGCGGCATTTCTGGCCGGGCAGAGGTGTATCCCGAGAGTGCGCCCGCGTTCGCCAAATACCATGGCGCTAAAGCGGCGAAACTCCGGTCAGCCAATCTTTCCCGGATGGCTAGATCTGTGGAAAAATTTAGCACACGGTACCCTAGTGGCCTTGATGAGGATACTAAACGACGCCGGTACAAAAACAAGCAAAGGATTCTTCGATTTTTTGATGCCACTGGTTCTGAATGGGACAATTGGCGATGGCAGGTCCGCCATATCATCAGGGATGTGGAGACACTGAGTACGCTGGTAAGGCTCACAGATGAAGAATACGAAGCCGTGAATTTAGCCAAAAAATATAGAATACCATTCGGTATTACTCCTCACTATCTGTCTTTAATAGATCTCGAGCCCGATCAAGGAAGAGATCAGGGCATCCGGACTCAAGTGATCCCGTCGTTGTACTACATCAACAGATTGAAGAAATTCAAATCTAGCGATGAAGGTTCATTGGATTTCATGCTGGAACGGGACACCTCACCTATAGAGGGTATTACCAGGCGTTATCCTAAGATCGCCATCCTAAAGCCCGTATTGACCTGTCCCCAGATTTGTGTCTACTGCCAAAGAAACTGGGAGATCGAAGATGTTTACTCACGTGCAGCCATACTTCCGAAATCCAAAATTCAGAAAGCTCTGGATTGGATAGCCAAGACTCCCGAGATCAACGAGGTTCTTATCACAGGGGGAGATCCATTTCTATTGTCCAATGAAAGGCTAGAAAATCTGCTCTTTAAGCTTTCGCGTATGGATCATATCCAGAGGATCAGAATAGGCACACGAATGCCTGTAACGTTACCGCAACGGATCACCGACACACTGGTCAAGGACATCAACCATTTTCATATTCCTGGAAAAAGAGAGATCCTTATCGTATCTCATTTCGAACACCTGTATGAGATCACTCCACAATCTGTAGAAGCGGTCCAAAAATTCCGGCGTTATGGAATAGAGGTCTATAATCAGCTAGTGTATACTTTTTTCAATTCGCGTAAATTCGAGGCCGCTGCTCTGCGAAACCATTTGCGCTTGATCGGAGTCACTCCTTACTACACATTCAACGCCAAAGGGAAAGAAGAGACGAACGAGTTTCGTGTTCCCATTTCTCGACTGCTTCAAGAACAGGAGGAAGAAGCCAGGCTCATGCCGGGCACCGTCAGAACCGATGAAATTGTGTTTAATGTTCCGGGTTTAGGGAAAAATTATCTGCGTGCGCTTCAACATCATGATGTCATATCTATTCTTCCTGACGGCTGCCGTGTTTATGAGTTTCATCCCTGGGAAAAAAAGCTGGCTTTGGCCGATACCTATGTCTACACGGATGTTTCTATCTATGACTATTTGCAAAGGCTCAAAGGTATTGGGGAGAACGTGTCTGATTACAGAACCATCTGGTATTACTACTGATGGCTTTCCCCCATTCCCTCCAGTGTTTCCCCCTCCAGACGTGCGACGATCACAGCTCCACAGCTATCGCTCAAGACATTGATTGTTGTCCGGAACATATCCAGAATTCGATCCACTGCCAGGATGATGGCCACTCCCTCTAAGGGAAGACCTACAGCTTTCAATATGATAGACATCATAACCATCCCGCTCATGGGTACACTTGCAGCACCAATGGAGGCCAAGAGAGCAGTGATGACGACCATGAATTGTGCGCCCACCGAGAGTTCAAACCCATAGACTTGTGCGATGAATATCGTTGCTACACATTCGTACAGGGCGGTTCCGTCCATATTGACAGTGGCCCCGATAGGCAAGACAAAGTTGGAGACTTTCTCGGATACTCTGGAATTTCCTGTGACGGCTTTCATCGTGAGGGGGAGCGTCACAATAGTCGAGCAGGTCGAAAACGCCATGAGCAAAGCCGAAGGCATTCCTTTGTAGTGTTTGAGAGGATTTACCCTGGCCGCTATGGATAGGAGTAAGGGTAAGTTCAAGGAGGCATGGATCGCCAAACCCAAGAGAACGACAAGGAAGTAAAAACCGAGTGATTTGAACGCCTCGAATCCGGTTTTGGCGACGATGCGGGAAATGATGCCAAAAACACCCAATGGAGCACTCCAGACGACAAACAGGGTCAGTTTCATCATGGTCTCGAAGGCTGCCTGGAAAAAATCGGTGAGATGGCCCCTCGGTTTTGCGGAAAGCTTGGTGACAAAAAATCCGAAGAGAACGGAAAAAAAGATGATGGGGAGGACGTCTCCGCTAGCCATCGCAGCAAACGGATTCTCCGGGATCAAATTTATGAGGAGACTCCCCAATCCCTGCTCTGTAGCTGCGATCGTCTCCGGACTGCTTTCAAGGCCGATCTTGGCGCCCACTCCTGGCTTGAAAGCATTCACTAAAACGAGACCGGTGAGTATGGCCATCAAACTGCTGACGATATAATAGGCAAAAGTCTTGCTGCCCAGGCGGCCAAGCCCGGCAGCGCTTCCGACACTCACGACTCCTGAGATGATGGAAGTGATGATCAGCGGCATTATGGCCATTCGTAAGAGACGGAGAAATATCTCGGCCAGGGGATTAGCGACAGGTGTAATGCTCTCCCCAAAAACCCAACCGGCAATGATCCCCAAGAAAAAGCCGATAAATATGTAGTGTGTGAGAGTGAGCTTCTTGTGTGTCATTGGATTCAGGGCATTCCTTCTAGGTTGAAATGGGCTAAAGACGTTTTTTTTATCATTCTGCAGGTTCTGAACAGTTGTCGATGATTAACTTAATACAGTGCCCTAACCATAATATTTTACAAATTCCCTGTCAAGGATGGTCACAGCCCTGAAAAGATCAAGTTGATTTTTTTAGAGAGTTTCTTTATCATCACTTGTTATATTCTTGATATTAACCTGGATTATTCACGAGTCGAGGTTGCCGTAGAGGCAAGGCGTAAAGGATACAGTTTTTATGAATAGTTCAGGTCATTCAAGTTTGACAGAAAGAGCAGGTTCACATAAATGATACAATTAACAAATGCTCCACCCGATAAACAGCTTAAGATCGTCAGCATAGGGGGAGGCCACGGGATTCACCGAAAACTTCTTTCGCTGGGCTTTCACAAAGATGATATAATTGAGCTGGATTCACGTAGCATATTCAGAGGGCCGATTCTTGTAAGAGGTTTGACCTCCGACACGTCCGTGGCCCTGGGCAGAGGGATTGCCCGAAACATAATGGTAGAGATAGTTGGCGACAAACAATAGGCGCCCAGACATCATTTTTCTCGGCCAACCCAACTCTGGGAAGAGTGCTCTTTTTAACGCGATAGCCGGTTTAAAGGTCGATACATCCAATTTTCCCGGAACCACTGTCAAACACACCCATAGTAAAGTTAATGTGGCGGGAAAAATCTTTAACATCATCGACCTCCCGGGCACTTATTCTCTGAATCCTTCAGACGAGATAGAAAAAGTTGCTCTGAGCCATCTGTTTTTTGAAGAGCCCGACCTGATCATTAATGTTGTGGACGCCTCGATCCTGGGAAGGAGCCTGGAACTCACCCAAGAGCTCATCGAACTGGGTTACCCTATGATTATTGCGCTGAATATGATGGATCTGGCAGAAAAGAAGGGCATAAAAACCGATATCCAGAAACTCGAAAAGCTTTTAGGAGTACCTGTTATTCCCACTGTCGCAATCCACGGACGGGGGATAAAGAAACTCTTAGATACAGCCTTTCAGACACTGGAGGAACACAGACCTATTGCTCCTTTGAAGTGGACGCGTGATGTGGAAGAGAAGGTCGAAGAATTCCAGCGAGCGATACCGGGAAATTTTCCAGTCGTTGGGAACCGAAGGTTTGCAGCTGTCAAAATGCTTGAGGTGGGCAAACGCTTTTTTATCCAGACGTTGGAGGACATGAGCCCGGATCTCAAAAAGGCCAGGGATAAAGTCAGAGACGATTTGGAGAATATGCATGGAGTGCCCGCCTATGAAGTGATCGCTGCAGAAAGGCATCATCTGGCCGCCAAGATATTTGAGGAAAGTAGCGAGGTTGTCAGGATACGAAAAATCGGCTGGTTGGAGAGGGTGGATGACATTATTATGCATCCTTTTTTTGGCTATCTTATCCTTCTAGCTGTTTTTCTTGCCTTTTTCTTCATCATTTTTCAGGTGGGGAATCCTCTCGAGGAGCTGCTGCTCAATCCGATCAGTGGCCTCAGGATTTTTCTGTCAGGCCAACTGGGTACAGGCATCCTTTTTTATCTTTTAGATGGATTGCTACAGGGGATAGGGGGTGGTCTGGCGATCGTTCTCCCTTATTTTTTGCCGCTCCTCTTTTTGATGTCTCTCCTGGAAGATATCGGCTATCTGGCGCGCGCCAGCTTCTTGATGGACACATTCATGCATCGCATCGGCCTCCATGGGAAATCCGTATCTCCGTTCATCCTCGGATTTGGGTGCAATGTGCCGGCCGTTATCTCCACCCGAATTCTGGAATCCCGCAGAGACAAGGTCATCACCATACTCCTCATCCCTTTTATTCCATGTGCGGCCAGGACAACGATCATTCTCGCCCTTGTTGCCTTCTACCTGGGACCTGTCTGGGCGTTGGGTTTTTATGTGTTCAACATCATTCTACTGGGAGTGCTCGGAAGGATCATATCCTTTTTTTACAAGGAGCCTTCGCCCGGCTTGATACTCGAGATCCCTTCACTCAAAATTCCCTCTCTGAAGAATATCTGGAAAAAGACCTTTTTTCAATTGAAGGCTTTTGTAAAGTTCGCCTGGCCTGTGTTGATCGCAGGGAGTGTTGTTTTGGGGATCATGCAGTTTTTTCACCTGGACAGAGTTATTAATGTCATCCTCTCGCCCTTGGTTGAGAAAGCCCTTGGATTGCCTCAGGAGCTAGGGGTAACTCTTGTTTTCGGGTTTTTGCGCAAGGAACTCTCTCTCATCATGATGCTCCAGGCTCTGGATGTTGACTACCACAATTTGATGTTGGCTATTACCAAAGAGCAACTCATCGTGTTTACGGTTTTTGTGAGCTTTTTTATTCCTTGCCTGTCCACTGTGGCCATCATCTGGAGGGAAGTGGGGAAGAAGATCGCCTTTCTGTCGATGGGATTAAATGTTGCCGTGGCTATCGTCCTGAGCCTTATCATCAGACTCATCATCAACATCTAGTTTCCCAATCCAAGTCCAACAGGTGACGATCGCCGTTGTCCGTGATGGAGCTTGGGCAGAAGGTGACATTGCCAAGCACATCAGGTATCCATTATTTTTTTTGCGCCTTTTAGCGATGCCAATAGGTTCTGAGCGGCTTTTGCGCCCACAAGCTCTGTCAATTCTTCAAGAGGAGCCTTCTTGATTTCCCCTACGCTTTTGTACTTCGTCAATAGTGCTTTTTTCCTCTTTGGTCCAATGCCAGGCATAACGTCTAGAGGAGAGGCAAAGCTTTTTTTTGTCCGTCTTCGACGGTGGTAGGTGATGGCGAAACGGTGGGCTTCATCCCTGATGTTCTGAAGGAGTTGGAGGGCAGGAGAGGTCCTTTTTAGTCGTAGACCATCTTTTTGCGATGGGATAAAGATCTCCTCTTCTTTTTTGGCCAGAGAGGCAACAGCAACGTCTTCCACACCAAGCTCTTTAAGTGCTTTTAGGGCGGCATTAAGCTGTCCCTTGCCTCCGTCCACAAAGACCAGATCGGGCATGAACTCCTGTCCCTCAGTGAGGAGTGAAGCATATCTTCTCCGGATGACCTCATGGAGGCTTGCGACATCGTCAGGCCCCGAGACCGTCCTGATCTTGTATTTTCTGTATTCGCTCTTGTTCGGCTTCCCTTCATCAAAGACCACCATTGATCCTACGGATTCATCACCACCCGTGTTTGAGATGTCGAAACCCTCGATGCGCTGCGGCATAGATTTTAATCCCAGCAGATTTTTGAGTTCTGAAAGAGATGGGACTTCGGATTCTTTCCGTGACAAGTCTTCTGTATTTTTTTGGGCCAATTCCAGTAATTTTTTGTTTTCCCCGCGAGCTGGAATGATGATCTCGACCTTTTTACCTCTGGCTTGAGAGATTAAGGCAGAAATGTTTTTCTCTCTGGAGATCTGGAAAGGCAGGATGATCTTATCAGGAAAATCTGGATTTCTTTTGTAATATTTTAAAAGTTCTGAAGAAAGAATACCTCTATCCGAAACATTTTTTTTCTTCTTACGAGAGATAACTTTGGTTTCGATGACTTTTCCCTGTCTCATGCGAAAAACAGTCAGATGGACCTGGTTTTGTGCTGTGGAATACCCAAAAATGTCTTTATCTTCTTGTTTTGTGGAGATCAGCGTTGGCTTGGCCTTGAGCTGTTCTATCGCTTGAATGAGGTCACGAAGTTGAGCCGCCCGTTCGAACTCTTCGTCGGCTGCCTCTTCTTTCATTTTTTGTTTGAGCCTTCTCATCAGTTTGTCTGTTTTCCCTTCGAGAAAGAGAAGGGTATCTCCCACTCGTGATCTGTATTCTGATTCTGAAATATATTGGACACAGGGAGCTGCGCAGAGTTTTAAGTCATATTCAAGACAGGGGCGTTTTCTTTTTCCAGGGATGGCCTCCCGGCATCCTCTGATTCCGAAAGACTTGTTGATCAGGTGAATGGTTTTTCGAGCTTGATGAACAGGGCTGAAGGGTCCGAAATATCTAGCGCCATCTGGTTCGACTCTTCTAGTTAGAAATATGCCGGGATAGCGATCTTGACAGGTCACTTTCAGGTAGGGAAAAGCTTTATCGTCCTTCAACCGGATGTTGAATTTTGGCTGGTACTGTTGGATGAAATTATTTTCGAGGAACGTGGCCTCTTTCTCAGAATCGGTAAAAATGTAATCGATATCATCGGTTTCC
>JAGLRY010000297.1 GCA_023135995.1 Candidatus Aminicenantota bacterium
GCATCCAGAATGGCGACCAGGGAGACCTCAGGCAGGTCGAGGCCTTCCCTCAAAAGGTTAATCCCGACCAAGACGTCGAACTTCCCTTTGCGCAGGTCTCTCAAGATCTTTACCCTGTCAAGCGTATTGATCTCTGAATGTAAATAACGAACATGCAGTCCCAATTCATGGTAGTAACGTGAGAGGTCTTCAGCCATCCGTTTGGTGAGAGTCGTCACCAATGTCCTCTCGTCTTTTTCGGTCCTTTCTCGGATCTCACCCATGAGGTCATCGATCTGCCCCTTGATCGGCCGCACTTCGACCTCAGGGTCTATGAGGCCTGTGGGCCGGATGATCTGTTCGATGACTTTATTTCCGGTCCTCTCAAGCTCGTATGGGCGGGGTGTAGCCGAGATGTACATCACTTGCTGCACCCGTTCCTTGAATTCATCGAAATTAAGAGGGCGGTTGTCCAGAGCGGAGGGGAGACGGAAGCCATGCTCCACGAGCGTCTTTTTCCGGGATCGGTCCCCATGATACATCCCGCCGATCTGGGGAATGGTGGCATGGGATTCATCGATGATCGTCAGGAAATCTTCGGGAAAGTAGTTGAGAAGGGTATAGGGGGGTTCTCCAGGCTTTCGCAGGCTGAGATAGAGGGAATAATTCTCGATTCCCGGACACCAACCAAACTCTCTCAACATCTCCAGGTCATACAGAGTCCTCTCTTCGATCCTGTTCGCTTCGATGATCTGGTCTCTTTTTTTGAAATACTCGACCCGTTCTTCCAGTTCTTTTTCGACACTCTGGATGGTGTGATCGAGAATCTCTCTAGGAGTGGAGAAAAATGTGCGTGGATAGACCATAATCTTCTCAAAAGAGTCCACCTGTTTTCCCAGCAGCGGGTCAATGGTGGAGAGATTTTTGATCGATCCATCCTCCAGCTCTATCCGGTAGGCATAATCTTCGTAGGCGGGAAACACATCAACGATGTCTCCTCTTACGCGGAATGTTCCTCTTTTAAAATCCTTCTCCTCCCGGGCATACTGGATTTCAACGAGTCTGTTCAGAAGATCTTTTCTGCTTATGGGTTGGCCAGTTTTCAGGCGGAAACTCATGGAATTATAGGTCTGCGGAGACCCGATTCCATAGATACAGGACACAGATGCGACGATAATGACGTCTCGCCTTTGGGCGAGCGAGTTCGTGGCGCTGAGCCTTAGCCGGTCGATTTCATCGTTAATGGTCGCTTCTTTGGCAATGTACATGTTGGATGAGGGAATAAAAGCTTCCGGCTGGTAGTAGTCGTAATAACTCACGAAGTATCCGACTGCGTTGTGCGGGAAGAAACGCCGGAATTCCTGGTAGAGCTGCGCAGCTAAGGTTTTGTTGTGGGAGATCACAAGAACCGGCCGGTTGGCCTTTTCGATAATGTTGGCCATGGTGAAGGTTTTCCCTGAGCCTGTGACGCCCATCAAGACCTGATGCCGCTGGCCATTGAGGATACCTTCATAAAGTTCATCTATGGCTCTGGATTGGTCCCCCTTGGGCTTATATTCCGAATGCAGCTCAAATTCTATCATCTGTATCATATTAGATTATACGCAAGGGAGGCAGTACGAACAAGACAAAGACGATATAGGGTCCGGTCTACGAACGGAACGATGTAGGGTCAGCTCCCCGAGTTGACCGTTTTGGAAAAGGTGACAGTCCCCTTTTTTCTCTACCTCTGTAAAAAGGTGACAGTCCCCTTTTATTGGATGTATGAGATCATCTTCATGCTGCCCTTAAACTGTGCGCCTTCCACGATGGAGATGCGGGCTGCAGCGATGTCTCCGACCATCTGTCCTTCTTTTTCGATATAGATTTTTCCGGAAGCATGGATGTTACCCTTAACACGTCCCCTTATGGTGATATTCTTGGCTTGGATCTCTGCATCAACATCTGCATTGCTTTCAATAGTAAGGTCGTTGTTTTTTATGTCGATTTTACCATGGAACTTCCCCTCGATGACCAAGTCCTCGTTACCTGTGAGCTCGGCCTTGATATCGATCGTTGCGCCGAGAAGGGTCGCCTTTTTAGGGAGAGCACTGTCAGAGTATGTCTGTAGGTCTTTGTTTTTATTTTCGGAGTTTAACATTTTATCTCTCATCTCTTGTAGGAATCCGTGCTGATTATAATTCCCACCTCTTTCTAAGTCAATAAACCTGAATTATTCATA
>JAGLRY010000298.1 GCA_023135995.1 Candidatus Aminicenantota bacterium
GGGAGTCGTTCCCGATTACAGTAGCGGGGGCTGCGTCCGTTTCTCACGGACTTCCCTGCACCTTAAACCCAAGAACTCAATTGTCAAAGACATCTAGAGATTGTATATTCTCACCTGACCAATAACTTGTCAAGGATTTTGGTCCATCAGTAGACATTTCCGAGACCGTTTTAGCTTATCTCCAACGGAGAGTTGCGAGCAAGTAGATGAAGAGCGGGCCGCCGAGGATGGCTGTGATGATTCCCACAGGAAGTTCTGTGGGGGAGAGAATACTTCTCGCGATCGCATCACACAGGGCAAGGGCAGCACCACCAAGAAGAAAAGAGCACGGGAGGACCATCCGCTGGTCGAAGCCGCTGAGGCGCCTAACAGCATGGGGGATGATCAAACCGATAAAGCCGATCGGCCCGACAAAAGAGACCACAGCAGCTGTGGCCAATCCGCCCCCAGCGAAAATGTGTACTTGGACCCGCTTGACATCGACACCATGACCGAGGGCCATTTCTTCACCGAGTGAGATCTGATTGAGGGCATTTGCGTGATAGAACAGGAAAAGTAGGCCCGGGACGAGGAGAGGGCTGAGAGAGAGAAAATCTTTGTAGCCGACAACATCGATCCCCCCCATCATCCAACGATGGTAGAGAACAAGGATATGAGGGCTTGCCAGGTAGCTGAGAAAAAGGATCGTTCCTCCACAGATGATGCTGATAGTCACCCCAGCAAGCAGAATGGTGTAAACAGACATTCCCTGAGGCCTTCGAGACAGGGCGTAGATAAGTGCCAGGCTGGCGGAAGCACCCAGGATGGCGAAGAACTGGATGGAGCTGAAAGGGCCCCAACTGATCCAGAGGGAAGGCAGGGAAATGGCAAGGAATGCACCCAGAGCCGCACCACCACTCATGCCAAGGGTGTAGGGTTCGACCAGTGGGTTCCGAAAAAGTACCTGGAAAGAAGCACCGACAAGGGCCAGAGTTCCTCCAGCCAAAAGAGCCAGGATCACCCTGGGGATGCGTTGGAGCCAGAAGATATCACCATCTGTGTTGGATTCACCTTTAAGATAATCCCATATATCTGTGGGATTCAAGGTTTCCGCACCGATCCAGGGTGTAATGGTAGCCACAGCGAGGAATACGAGGCCATAAAGAACGATGGTTTTACCCTTCATTCTTTATTCTCCATCACCAATTTTGGGAGGATCGTGGGCCTCCCCGTTTCTGGATGAAAACCCAAAAGGATATCTTCGCCGTAGACGGCTCGGACCGTAGAAGCTGTAAGGACTTCGGCTGGCGGTCCGAAGACAACAGGCTCGCCTCCTGAAAGAACCATCAATCTGTCGCTGAAAAGGGATGCCAGATTGATATCGTGGGTAACGACCGCTACCGCCATTCCGTCTCTAGAAAGACTCTGGAGAAGCCGGAAGAATTGGACTTGATGGCGGACATCCAAAGCGCTGGTTGGTTCGTCCAGAAGCAAGATCTCTGGTTTCTGTGCGAGCACGGAAGCGAGAAAAGCACGTTTCTTCTCACCTCCTGATAAGCGGGAGAGAGGGCGATCTTTGAGTGAAGTCATTTCTGTGAGATCCAGGCATTCTTGGACGACAGCGCAGTCGATGTTTTCGAGAGTCCCTAAGCCTTGGGTATGAGGATAGCGGCCCATCCGGACAACCTCTTCGACCGTGAGATCGTAAAGACTGGCAGTCTCTTGGGGTAGATATCCAAGGGATCTTGCTATAGAGCGTCTCTTGAGCTTAAACAGGTTTTTTCCGTTCAGCAGGATCGTTCCTTCGAGCGGCTCTAAGACACCGGATGCGATGCGCAGCAGAGTGCTTTTCCCAGAGCCGTTGGGGCCGATGATGCTGATGATCTCACCGGAAAAGAGCTCGAGGGAGGGGATACGAAGGGTCCAATCTGATTCTGAAAACATATGCTGAATGCCTTTGAGCTCAAGCATCGGATGTTCCTCGGAAGGCTTCAGGATGAAATATTTTGGCGAAGCGACGAACGGTTTGGGCAATACGCACACTCGGAATCAGAAGAAAATCCTCCGTAAGATAGTGGATGTTTCCTGATTGAACTGCGGGAAGCATAGGGAACTGTAACCAATCTTTTTCAAGGAGTTTGAGCTTTTCCTCCGGTATCCCTCCTGGTAAGGCTTCTATGATGACTTCGGGCTGGCGCTTGACGAGAGATTCCTTGGAGATCTGTGGATAGAGGCCAGTTGCATCCGAAAATATGTTTTCACCGCCTGCCACAGAAACAAGCTCATGCAGGAACGTCCCAGGCCCGGTTGTCATCAGGCCTGTGAGATCTCCCGGTGTGTGACCGAGAGTGAGAAAGACCTTTTTTGGAGGAAGATTGTGGATTCTGCCTTTTATATCTTGAAGATCGTCTTTGATTTTTTGGATGAGAGTACTGGCATTTTTCTCAGCCCTAAGTGTCTGGCCGATCGTGTGGATGGCGGCCCAGATATCCTCCAGAGTGTTGATCTCGATGGAAAGGAATCGGATCTTGTGTTCTCTGCAAAACCTGGCGAGGGATTCATTTTGCCCTTGGATAATCAAGAGATCCGGCTGGAGAGAAGTGATCTTCTCTTTGTTCGGGTTGATCAATCCACCTATCCGAGGGACAAACCGGACTTCAGGCGGGTGCGTGCTGAAATCGCTGATACCCACGACTCTCTCGCCAATTCCGAGCGCGAAAACGATTTCGGTCACGCTCGGAGCGGCACAGATGATCCGCTTCGCTTCGACTGTTGTCCGACCAGACTCAGATGGTGATATTTCCGATTCTTGATCTGTATTCTGAGTGCAAGTAGGCAGAATAAGACAAAAAAAGCCGACACTCAAACAAAATAGGGTAGGGACAAAACATTTAGGTAATATGTCTCTCACTTTTTACCTAGGAAAGTTCGAGAGGACCTTTCAGGCAGGTCTTCTGGCTTCCGGATCGTCCTAATCGCTGCGCCTTCCCGTTGGGTGTGAACCGAACAGTGGCCTTCTGCAGCTTTCGTCCCCCCAGCAAAAGAATGCTGGGCCCGGCCTAAATGGCGGGGGTCACAGAGGCGGGTCCGCTGCTGACTTTCACAGCATTCACTTTTCAACCCTTTTAGGGTACCTGAAAGATATCTGCTCTTATCCTTCGTCTGTTCTAATGGTTGATTATTGCCCCAATATCCCTCTTTGTCAAGAAAATAGAGTTAGTGTTGTGGAGCCACGGTTTACAAGAGCTGTAATCTGGAGCATTCATGAGTTGAGGAGGCTACCGATCTTCTAAAAGAAAATCGGCAGCCTCAAGGGGATGGATTAAATGATTAGGGGATCTATCTTAAATCCTTCAAAAAAAGGAGGGGTAAAAAGGAGGGATTTGCGTGTTGCGCGAACTCTG